>CAYMNM010000085.1:0-9333 GCA_964391795.1 uncultured Anaerolineaceae bacterium
CAAGCCTACGGATATGCGCACATCAGGTGAAACCGCTGCAAACTCTTCAGCCACGGCCACGGTAATGGGATAGACCGTTGATGAACCATCAACAACAACGTCCCCGCTGAGCTTGGACGCGGCAGAAGCTGCGGCAGGTTCAGCCTGGGTGGGGGCAGCAGCTGGTTTTGCGCAGGCACCGAGAACCATGGCAGCAATCATCAGAATGGCAAACAATGTAAAACGACGCATTTTTTCTCCTTATACTCCATTTTATCGACATATTTATGTTAACAGGAGCCATTTAAATCACAGTGAAAGAAATGTTAACAAGCGGTCATGCTTTGATTGACACCCGATTGATTCCCTATGAGCCTCTCATCCAAGTTCGGAAAAGTAGCGTAGAATCTTTAAGATGAAAGCGAGAGATTTTGGTTTGTTATGTTTTGCGCTGGCACTCTTAAGCCTCAGCAATAGCTGCAGTAAGGGGCAAACACTGCCCGGGCTAACGCCGATCCCTTACCTAACACCAACGCCAACGCTTTCCCAAAACCTGCTGGCAACCGAAGCAGCCAGGCTGGCAACGCCCACTCCCGAGCCCTCACCAACCCCCTGGACCTATGCAAGCCTGACCCCAACCAGCGACCCCCTCATGCCAGCTGCTCAAGCCCGCAACCCACTGACTGGCTTGGAGGAGGTGGATGCTGAACTTGCCGGGCAAAGGCCCGTCTTGATCAAACTGGCAAACTGGCCGCAGGAGCTGCGCCCTCAGGCCGGTTTGAACGCAGCGGATATCGTTTTTGAGTACTTTATCGGCGCCCAAACCAACCACCTGGCCGCGCTGTATTACAGCCAATCCCCCGAGGTCGTTGCCCCTCTGGCACCCGCCAGGGCACCAGATACCCGCCTTTCCATCCTCTATAGCGCAAGCCTGGCCTATCAAAGCGCCAGACCCAATATTCAGAAAATTATTGATAACTCCCTGCCCGACCGTAACTTTATGGCCAATACCAGCCCTTGCTCGGCCATCTGCGCAGAAGCTGCTGCCAAGGGCGGCAATATTGCTGTCAACGTGCCGGGCCTCAGGGAGCACCAAAGCCAGCTTTCTCCGATTGAGACAGAGTTGACACTGGTTGGTATGCTATTCGCCAAAGAAGCTGGCAAAGGCGATGGCAATGCCGAACGTCTCAGCTATATGTACGCTGATTTTTCAGTGATGGATTGGCGTTTTGACCTGTCAACAGAAAAATACCAACTCTGGCAGGATTTTCGTTATGCCCCAGGCAAGTACAAGCTTGAACCTTCATTTGACCGGGATACCAGATTGCCGATTGCTTTCGACAATGTGGCAATTCTTTATACCCGCTACATCAGTTACGGTCAGGATGGTTACGATTTAGATCTACGCGAAACTGATCCAGAGCAGCAAGCCATAATCTTGCGCGATGGTAAGATTTATTATGGCACCTGGCTGGTACCCGCGGCGGACCGCCCAATCCAGTTCAAAGATGCCAATGGGCTGGATATTCCCCTCAAACCCGGAAGAACCTGGATTACTTTCGCGAGCATCAACACGCGCTCAAAGCAAACCGAACCCGGGGTCTGGGAACTCACTTTCTCATTCAATTAAGCTGGAAAACTAAATTAACCAAGATTGCGGCTTACAAAGCCGGCTTCATGCTGGCTGCCCGCAAGCCATTGAGCGTGACCACCAAAGCCAGGCCAACATCGGCCAACACCGCCGTCCATAGCGGCGTCAGGCCGGCAATAGCCAGAGAAGCTACCAGGAATTTGACCGAAAGGCTGATGGCAATGTTTTGTTTGATGAGGCGGTTGGTAAAGCGCGCCAGGTTCACCGCGAAAGGCAGCTGCTTCAGGTTGTCATTCATCAACACCACGTCCGCTGTTTCAAGTACCTGGGCATTGCCAGCTCCGCCCATGGCAATGCCAAGATCCGCCTTTGCCAGAGCCGGGCTGTCGTTAATGCCATCGCCAACCATGGCCACCAGGCCATACGCGTCGTGCAGTTTGCTGATGGCGGCCAGTTTTTGTTCCGGCAGTAATGAAGCCTGCGCCTCATCCAAGCCTAAGTTAGAACGTACTTTTTCGGCCGCCTGGGGGTTATCCCCGGTCAGCATGAGCGTACGGATGCCCTGATCGTTCAAAGCCTTGAGAACCTCGGCAGATTCCTCCCGTGGGGTATCTTCAACGCCAATAAAGCCGCGCACGGATTCTCCATCACAGAGCAACATGACCGTTTTGCCCTCCGATTGGGCGGCTACAGTGCCTTCCTTGACTGTATCTGACAGGTGATCGGCGTGGTCCTGCTCAAAAAGCGGCAGGCTGCCAATAGTCGCTAGTTTGCCATTCACCCAGCCCTCCTGACCTTTGCCGTCCAGGTTGCGGGCATTTTCCGCCGGAGGGTACTTGGCGGCGATGCCGCGGGTTTGGGCCTCACGGGTGACTGCCTGTGCCAGCGGGTGCGAGCTGTGGGCTTCAAGAGAATTTGCCAGGGCAACCAGGTCGTCACAATCATCACATCTAAAGCCGGCCTCATGCCAGTGGCCGTCAGAGGTGAGCACCTGTTTGACAACGGGCTTGCCAATGGTGAGTGTGCCGGTTTTGTCAAAAGCCATGACTTTGGTATTGCCAAGGGTTTCAAGGAAAACCCCGCCCTTAAAGACCACCCCAGAGCGCGCTGCGGCAGTGAGGCCGCTGATGAGCGTGATAGGGGTAGAGATGATCAGCGCACAAGGGCAGCCGATCATCAGCAACGAAAGCCCGCGGTGCAGCCAACCGTAGGAAGCGTCCGTATTCCAAAACGGCTGACGGAAAACCAGGGTTGGGATGGTCATTACCAGCAAGGCAATAACAATCACAATCGGAGTGTAAACCGCCGCAAAACGGTCTACGAATTTCTCCTGCCGGGACCGGTTTGCCTGGGTTTCTGTTACCAGTTTAATAATGCGCTGGATGGTGTTGTCTTTGGCAAGTTTGGTAACCAACACTTTCAGGGTGCCCTGCCCGTTAACCGTGCTGGAGAAGACTTCATCGCCTTCCTTTTTGGGCACCAGCGTGCTTTCACCAGTGATTGGAGCCTGATTGACCTCGCTGCTGCCACTCAACACCTTGCCATCCATGGGGAAGCGTTCCCCCGGGCGTACAACGATGGTATCCCCCAGTTTCAAATCAGAAACCGGCACGGAAACCTCACCAGTTGTGGTCACCAGAAGGGCATTTTTTGGGGCCAGATCGGCAAATTCTGAGAGAACCGACCGGGCGCGGTCGTTGATGTAACCTTCCAGCGATTCTGAAATGGCAAACAGGATGAGCATGATCAGAGCTTCGCCAGCTTCACTGATCAGCACTGCTCCAACCGAAGCCAGGCTCATCAAAACGCCCATGTTAATGGAGAAATTGTTGGAAAGGCCGCCCCAGGCTTGGCGGAAAACCAGGATGCCCAGCATGGGCAAACTGGCCAATTGCAGGGGTAAGTAAACCCAGACGGGCAGCGAGCGCTGCTGGAGCACTATGCCCAGGACTAGCAACAGCAAACCCAGCCCCATCAGGGGCAGATCTTTTGAATGGATAAAGTAGTTCCAAAATCCCAGGAAGTCCAGCACTTTTGTGGCTGATCCTTTCCCATTCAAAGCGTCAGACGCGGGTTGAACCCGGTAACCAAGACGATTGATGGTGGCCTTGATGGCTTCCAGGTCCGCATCGCCTTCCACAAGCAGCTGGCCTTTGACAAAGTCTAATTCAGCGCTTTCAACCCCAGCCTGTTTATGTACTTCAGTTGAGATGACAGCCGAGCAATCCTGGCAGGTGATACCCTGGATTTGGATGGTGGTTTTAGGCATTCTCTTCCTCCGGGAGCTGATGACCGCTGTGGGCATAGGCTAATTTGTACAGGTCGCTGATATGTTCATCGTCAATGCGGTAGAAGATTTGCTGACCGTCCCGACGTGTGGAAACAAAGCGCAGATTTCTTAGCACGCGCAACTGGTGCGAAACCCCGCTCTGGCTGACTCCAACCAGTTCTGCCAGGTCGCCCACGTTAATCTCGCCTTCAAGCAGGACGGCAATCAACTTGATGCGCGTGGCATCACCCAGACCCTGAAATGCCCAGGCAATCTGTTCAGCGGTGTCGTTATCGATTGGCAATTGGCGCTTTTCCATTTAATCCTCTACATACCTGCATATATGAACAAGTATTCATACTATACTACTAATTCTTGCATTGGCAAGGGCAAATCGCAATTTTCTGGGAAAAAAGTGAACTTCGATTCAGGCTTTGGCGAGGTACTGTAAGAGTTCCGCTGTCAGGCGGGCATCATCGATGGCGTGATGGGTATTTTTCTCGCTGAGATTGCAGATTTTGCCGGCAAACTCCAGCTTCTGGGAGTTGAAACCGTTGTAACGCGGGTTCCATTCTCCATAGTAGGCTGCAAACAACTTCATCATGCAGAAAGCCTGATCCATGCTCAGCGTCCAGGGCAAGTTGTAAGCCTGATTAGTTTGCCGCAGCAGGCGCATATCAAAATCCGCGTTGTAGATGCCAATTGCCCGGTTCTTAAGGATGGCCTCAACTTCCGGCCAAACCTCCGGCCAGCGGGCCTCATCAGCTACATCCTCATTGGTGATGCCATGTACGGCACTGCTCTCAGCAGGAATGGGACGGCCCGGGTTTACCAGGCGGTCGTAAAGCGCATTGCCATCTGCATCCACAATGCTGATTTCACAAATCAGATCCCCAGGGCCTGTGCCAGTGGTTTCTGTATCAAGAAAGACGGGGTTGAGCGCCAGTAGTGCTTTGGCACGTTGGATGACCTTGGGATTGGCAACAGGATAATTTGGCATTGCCTCATTATAATAGACCCAGGAAGCTAAGCCAAATCAAATCGAGGATAGCCATGGGCAAGGAAACCATCAGAGCCTTCTATGACGAACAGGTGCAGTATGAATGGGAACGATTGGAAAGGCACCCCATTGAGTGGATACTGACCACCCACGAGCTGGAAAAGACCATCAAACCTGGGGATTCTGTTTTGGATTTGGGGGGAGGCCCCGGGCGTTACGCCCTGCATTTTGCCCGCCTGGGCTGTAAGGTGACGCTGATAGACCTCTCTGAAGGCTGTGTGACTTGGGCAAAAGCCAAGGCAGAAGAAGGACTCAATCTTCTAGTCATGCAGGGGGACGCGCTTGAGGCTGATGCGCTGCTGGCCGGGCAGAGCTTTGACCATGTTTTGATGATGGGGCCGCTTTATCACTTGCTGCTTGAAACTGACCGCAGAAGGGCTGTTAAAAACGCACTGGACCTTACCAAACCAGGCGGCAGAGTATATTTATCCTTCTTACTAATCTTCAGCGGGGTGATCTATTACATGAGTAACAACCCTGAGATGATTTTGGGCGAAGCTGAAACACCATTCCTCAACGCTGTCAAAGGTGGTTATTCCTACGGCGGGCCTGCGTTCACGGAAGCATTTTTTATCGACCAGAATGAAATTCTGCCCTTCATGGCGCCTTTCGGCTTGGAAGATCAGCACCTTTTCGGGCAGGAAGGTATTTTGGGTCAATTTGAAAACCAATGGCTATTACAGCCCGAAGCAGTGCGTAATGCCTTTCTGGATCTGGCTATCCCCCTCTTGGAGAGGCCTGAGTACCTGAGTTACGCTGAACATGCCATGCTACACGGCCGAAAGCCGCGGAAAGAAGAAAACCAATTATGAGTATCTACCAGCAATTTGCCAAGCATTACCAGCACAGCCAGTATTCTGCTTTCACCAACTGGGTGATCCGTGAAATCTTCCCCCATTGGCTGGAAATGCTCGACTTCAAGCCGAGTTCCCTGCTCGACCTGGCTTGCGGAGCGGGCGAATTTGCCATCGCCCAAGCCAAGGATGGCCTGCAGGTAGTCGGCCTGGACCAATCCCAATCTCTCCTTGAACTGGCAAAAGAAGCTTCCTTGGAAGAAGATGTCAAAGTGCGCTGGCTACAGGGGGATATGAGCCAATTCTCGCTCGAAGCGCAGTTCGACTGCGTTACCTGCTGGTTTGACAGCCTTAACTACCTGCTCAAAATCGAAGATCTGGCCAATTGCTTCAAAGCAGCCTACGCCCACCTTAAGCCGGGCGGCTATTTTTTGTTTGATATGAATACCATTTATGGCATCGTTGTGCAGTGGCAGAAAAGCCCATACTTCATCCAACAGGAAACACCGGACTATCTTGAGATTTGTGCCAACTCCTGCGATTATGAAAACAGCGTTGCAGAAATGCGCATCATTATGTTTGAGAAGGATGGCAAAGCATGGAACAGGCATGAAGAGGTGCACACCGAGCGCGGCTACGCGGTGGATGATATTTTGCTCTTGCTGCAAAATGCCGGTTTCCAAGTGAAGCATTTGCTGGGGAAACCGCTGCTGATGCGGCCTTTGGAGACAGAAGACAGCCGCCTATGGGTCGCGGCCAGAAAGCCTGGAACTACTTGAAAATGACTGATCACCTGCTTGAAAAAGTTAAGGACATTCTGGACGCCAGTTCTGAGATTGTGTTTTTTGGCGGAGCCGGTGTTTCAACAGCCTCCGGCATTCCAGATTTCCGCTCGGCCACTGGTCTTTACCATCAACCAGGAGGGGGAAGATACTCCCCTGAAACCATGCTTAGCCATCGATTTTTTATCCAGCATCCAGGAGAATTCTACAATTATTATCTTCAGCATCTCATCATCAGGGGTGCCAAACCCAATCCTGCCCATTTTGCCCTGGCCAGGCTGGAAAAGGCCGGCAAGCTCAAGGCCATCATCACGCAAAATATCGATGGCCTGCACCAGGCAGCCGGCAGCAAAAAAGTCATTGAACTGCATGGAAGCGTCAACCTGTTTTACTGTATGGGCTGCGGGGCGCGTTACGAACTGACTTATGTGGAAGCGGCTGAAGTGCTGCCACCTCTCTGCCCTCTCTGTGGAAAAATTGTGCGGCCGGACGTGGTGCTCTACGGAGAACCGCTTGACGGTGATGTGATTCAAGCCGCCATGGATGCCATCAGTTTTGCTGAGGTATTGGTGGTAGGTGGCAGCTCGCTGGTGGTTTCACCCGCGGCGGGTTTGATCAATTATTACACTGGCAACAAGTTCATCCTGATAAATCGCGACCCCACACATTTCGACCATCGCGCCAATTATGTTCTTCATGGCGATATTGCCAGGCTCCTCCCTCTACTGGTTGGTATGGCATCAAAAAGAAATCTGGATTAATCTCCCCAACTTAAATCCGCTTCAATCCAACCTAACCCCTGTACACCTATTTAAGCAGACTCTTCGCCCTCTGCCAGATTTCATCAAACATCTTAGCCGTTAATTTCCCTGTTTGGGTATTCTGCAAGCTGGGATGGTAGGAACAGAGCAGCCAGGGCAGCCCGTTCATTGGCTCGTAGAATTGGTTGTGGCCAAAAACGAAGCCACCCTTTTTAAGAATCGCATTGTCCGGCAAACCCATCCAACCATCAAACGCGATTTTACCCAAGAGCACGACTCCCTGCAGTTTATCAAGTAAGGAAAGTTCAGCTTCCAACCAGGGACGGCAGTTACGGGTTTCGTCAGGAGAAGGTTTGTTCCCTGGCGGGGCACAGCGGCAAATGGCGGTGATAAAAAGATCGGTTAATACCATCCCGTCACCCTGGGCAACAGCCGTAGGTTGGTTGGCAAATCCAGCCCGAAAAAGCGCTGGGAAAAGAAAATTCCCCGATCCATCGCCGGTGAACATACGCCCGGTGCGGTTGGAGCCATGCGCGCCTGGCGCCAAACCCAACACCAATACGCGGGCGTCCGGGTCGCCAAAACCCGGCACTGGTTTGCCCCAATACGTTTCATCCCGGAAAGCGCGCCGTTTGACCCTGGCTACTTCCTCGCGCCAGGCTACCAGGCGTGGGCACTTACGGCAGGCGGTGATTTCCTGCTCCAGCACGTCAAGTTCGGTGGTAGAACCACTCATTTACCAGCCTGATCGGCTTTTGCTCTTGTGTGAACCTGCTCAAGTAGCATATCCACCATGGCAATCGGGTCCGGAATGGAGATGCCTGGCAGGCTGCGCAGGATATTTTCCAGCGGATCGTTTTGCATGAGCACTTCGTAATCCACACCCAGTGTAGCATCCTTGATGGCATTTTCCCCGATGGCGCCCATTAACATACCTTTTAGTTCTCGGAAGAACGGGCCGCCATACGGGTCTTGTTCCCATTCTTTAATGGTGGACTCGCGGTTGAGAATGCAGGGTAATTTTTGGGTGGATTTGAGCCTCACCGGCAGCACAGCTTTGATATCCTGCGATGAAGACCCTATCAAAACCTCAAATACATCCGAGTCTGCAACCCACAACTTATACATGGGGTGCCAGTAAGCAAAACTCCGGAAATCGAGGTGCATCGTTGCGGTCTTGGTTTCGCCCGGCTCAAGTGCGATTTTCGCGAAGCCTTTAAGTTCTTTTACAGGCCTGGAGACCTGTGGGTTTAGCTGGCGTACGTAAACCTGCACCACTTCCTTGCCAGCCATCTGCCCCAAGTTGGTCACATCAACCGAGACGTCTACGCCTTCTTGATCTGCAAATTCAGACGCCGATACCCAGGCGTTCGAATAGCTGAACTGGGTGTAGCTCAATCCGAAACCGAATGGAAATTGCACCCCCCTTTGCATCTTGTCGTAGTAACGGTAACCAATGTAGAGACCTTCGCCATACCAGACCTCGTGTGCTTCACCTGGGAAGTTGAGGTAACCAGGTGTATCTTCCAACGACAGCGGGAAAGTTTCAGCTAATTTCCCGGAGGGGTTAATCTGCCCAAAGAGGATACCGGCAATCGCCTGTGCACCCGCTTGACCCATCATATAAGCCTCGAGCACCGCTGATACAGAGTCGATCCAGGGGTTGAGCCTGACCGGTGCGCCATTATTAAGGATAACAACGCAATTGGATTGTGCGGCAGCCACAGCCATAATGAGATCTTGCTGCTGCTGGGTAAGATCCAAAGACCCTCTGTCGTAACCTTCTGATTCGATGTAGCCGGGCAAGCCTATAAAGAGCAAAGCAGCATCGCTGTTCTTCGCCAGTGCAACGGCTTCCTGGATCAAGTCTTCATCTTGTCGGTCTTCCGCGGGATAGCCTTCCGCATACGCAAAATCCGCCTGCGATACCTTTTGCAGCGCATCCAGCGGTGAGTCCAGCATTGTTGGGTTGATGTGCGAACTGCCATTGCCCTGGTAGTGCGCTTCAATTGCTGTTCGGCCAATCACCGCGATCTTCTTCTGATCTTTCAAAGGCAATAAACCCGTATTCTTGAGCAGTACCATGCCTTCAGCAGC
>CAYMNM010000086.1:0-9024 GCA_964391795.1 uncultured Anaerolineaceae bacterium
TACATCACTGCCGATGCCAGCGGCCCCAAACATCTCGTGACCACCCTCACCCGCTCGAAACTTGAACAGCTGACCAATGACCTGACCCAAAAAACCCTAAGGCCCATCCACCAGGCTCTTTCAGATGCCAATCTTAAGACCAGCGAAATCAACGAGGTTGTACTGGTGGGCGGCATGACCCGTATGCCGGCCGTGCAGGAATTGGTGCGCAAGGAATTTGGCATGGAACCCAACAAGGGCGTTAACCCTGACGAGGTGGTAGCTATTGGCGCTGCCATCCAGGCAGGCGTGCTCGGTGGAGAAGTAAAAGATATTCTCCTGCTCGATGTTACGCCCCTGACCCTTTCGATTGAAACCCTGGGCGGTATTTCCACCCCGCTCATCAACCGCAACACCACTATCCCCACACGTGAAAGCCAGGTCTTTTCAACGGCTTCCGACAGCCAAACCTCCGTTGAAATCAACGTGTTGCAAGGTGAAAGACCGATGGCTGCCGACAACAAATCGCTTGGTAAGTTTATGCTGGATGGCATTCCCCCCGCCCCTCGGGGTATACCGCAAATTGAGGTAACCTTTGACATCAACGCCAGTGGCATTTTGGAAGTGACCGCTAGCGACAAAGCCACCGGCCGCAGACAAAACATTACCATAACCGCGTCTTCTGGCCTCTCCAGCAGCGAAGTTGAAGAAATGCGCCGCCAGGCTGAGAGCCATGCGGAAGAAGATAAGAAGCGCCGCGACTTGGTTGAAGCCCGTAATATGGCCGAAAATGCCATCTACAATGCTGAAAAAACACTGCGGGACAACGCGGAGAAAATTCCAGCTGAAACAAAAGCCAAAGTAGAAGCAGCTGTGGCAAGCCTCAGAACGGTTAAAGATGCTGAAGAGCCAGCTGCAATTACCGCCGCAGTGGATACCTTGATGCGTGAAGTGCAAGCGGTCGGCGAAGCGCTTTATAAAGCCGCCCAGGAGCAGGAAGCCCAGGCCGCCCAAGCTGCCAACGAGCAAAAGGCTGAAGGCCAGGCAGAAAACCAGGCTGAGACTGATGATGGCAACACCGTGGATGGTGATTTCAAAGCTGAATAATAAGTGCCAAACAGGTATTTGATGGATGCAGTAGAATATTGAATCTCCTGCGCGGAAATAGCACAGAAAGTTGAACGGGAGGGGAGTTGTTCCCTCCCCCTGGAAAAATATGGCAGAAAAAAGAGATTATTACGAAGTTTTGGGCGTACCCAGGTCGGCTACGGCAGATGAAATCAAGAACGCGTTTCGTTCACTTGCCCGTAAATATCACCCGGATGTCAACAAAGCCCATGACGCTGAAGAAAAATTCAAAGAGATCAACGAAGCCTATGGCATCCTTAGCGATCCGCAAAAGCGTTCGGCCTACGACCGGATGGGTTTTGCAGGTGTAAATACGAATGGCATGCCGGATTATTCCAACATTGACCTGTCTGACCTGCTTGAAGGCCTATTTGGGTTTGGTGGTTTTGGTGGTTTTGGCGGTTTTGGTGGCCGCAGCCGCAGCCGCAATGCCCCCAGGAAAGGCTCTGACATCAGCACCCGCGTAAGGGTTGCTTTTGAAGAAGCGGTCTTTGGTACCGAAAAAGAAATTGAAATTACCCGGGACGAACGTTGTGCTGTTTGCAACGGATCCGGCGCCGAACCAGGCACCAACCCGGTTACCTGCCCCAGTTGCAACGGTACAGGTGAAATTCGCGAAACCCGCCAGACTCTACTGGGAGCTATGGTTCAGGTGGTTACCTGCTCACGCTGTAATGGCACCGGGCAATTTATCCCCACACCCTGCCACAATTGCCGCGGACGCGGTGTAGAGCGCAAAACTATCAAAAAGCACATCAGCATCCCTGCTGGCATCGACAATGGCGTACAGATGCGCATCATGAACGAAGGCCAGCCAGGCTCGAATGGCGGCCCCAATGGTAACGTCTACGTTGAGATGGAAGTTGCCCCGCACAAATACTTCCGCCGTAATGGCAATGACATCCTGCTGGACCTGGACATAAACCCTGCCCAGGCGGCCCTGGGCGATGAAATTGAAGTGCCCACACTTGAAGGCGCTGAAAAATTGCGAATTCCCGCGGGCACACAACCCGGCCGCATGTTCCGCTTGAAAAATAAAGGCGTGCCTGTCTTGCAGCGTGATCTACGCGGCGACGAGATAGTGACCGTGAACATCCAGATTCCCACCACGTTAAGTGACGAGCAAAAGGAACTTTTTGAAAAGTTAGGGCAAAGCCTGGGGACCGATATTAAAATTCAGGAAAGAGGATTCTTTGACAAAATCAAAGACGTGCTCGGAATGTAAACCCACTGCTTGGGAGGAAGTTTCTCTGATTTGCAGCGGTGAATTGGCAGAAGTTGTGGCAGAGACCTTTGCGCGCTTTGTGCCAAATGGTGTGGTCATCAACAGCATCACCAGTTTTGACCCAGAAGCCTACGAGCAACGCCCCACCGGCGACATGCAAGTGATGGCTTATTTGCCAATCGACGATGAATTAGCCACAACCAAGGCCCATCTGGAGCAAGCCATTTGGCATCTCTCCACCATTTGTCCGTTGGACAGCCTTAGTTACAGGCAAATTCAAAACCAAGACTGGATGGCTGAATGGAAAAAACACTACCAGCCGCTGATCTTGGGTGAAAATCTGATGGTTTTGCCCGCCTGGGTAGACGAAACTCTGGCTGGCGGCCGTACACCTATACGCATTTCCCCGGACATGGCCTTTGGTACTGGCACGCACCCCTCAACGCAACTTTGCATGATCGCTCTGGAAAAGTACGGCTGCGCGGGTAAAAATGTGATCGACATCGGCTCTGGCAGCGGCATCCTTTCGATTGAAGCTGTGCGCCTGGGTGCAGACCGTGTCTTGGGAGTAGATATCGAAGCAGAGGCAGTCACATCCGCCAGGCAGAACGCCATCTTGAACAATATGCCTGATGAGATTATTTTTGAAGAGGGCTCTCTGCAGGACGTACTAATTCGGCAGGATGGCTTGGACCAGGCCCCGATTGTGTTGGCCAACATCCTGGCGCATATCCTGATCGCCATGTTTGGAGAGGGATTGGCAGATACCGTAAGCCCACGTGGGCTGCTCATCCTGGGCGGTATTTTAGACCATCAGGCAGAGTCCGTTTTGGAGGCTGCCAACCCGCACGGCCTGAGGTTGATTGAAACATTTAAAGATGGTGACTGGGTGGTTCTGGTCCTGAAAAAAGAAAGTTGAGCACAAGAATGAGGACGAAGGTCCTCGTTCTTTTTTATTCCCGCAAAATGCGTTGGCAGAGAAATGAGAGAAAGGCAGAAGGCAGCTTTTTCTGCCCAAAATCCTCCGCTTTGCAGGCCAGGTAAACCGATTCGGTGGTGAATAAGCCATCCGCATTTTCTTTAGCCTGAATAATCTGTTTCATCTCTTCGTATCTTGCGTCCCCTTTCAGCCATGGGAAGAGCCGTATCACATCACAAACTGAGACAATGTCATACCAGACCGGGGGAGCTTTCAGTTTTCTGAAGTCAGTACCCATAAAAAACATATAAGGATGTTCCTCAATACTATGTTGCCAGAGTGAAAGTAAGTTCTCAGATAAAGCCCTGGCTTTTGTGCTTTCTCTCAAGCCTGGCAAGGCAGCAAAAAGACGCAACATCCAGAGTGTAGCAATCGGGCATGGGTCAATCTTGCGCCCCGGGCCTCGCCAAGTGCCCAATTCCTTTGAAACAACGCAGGGGAAGCCACGCTCAAATTGCCATGCAGAAAGCGCGTCGAGACCAGGTTCAAGGTATTGGCCATAATCCAGCCCGGCTTGATAAACAGCCAACAACAATAAGGGTGCGTCGCAGAGCGCCCAGCCAAAATCCGGCTCACCACTGCCGCCATACCAGGTAGGCACCAGGCAGCGGCTTTGGTAGATTCCTTGCTCGTCCTGATGCACGAGGATTTGCTCAATGGCGTTCCTTATCTGTGGAATTTCAAGGCCAAAATCCAATGCCTGAAGCAAAAGCAGATGATGAACATGTAAACTTGGATTCTTGTGGGCTTTCACGACGGGTGCATGGAAGTCAGAAATCGCTGAGAGCATACTCTGAACGAAAGGCTCTTCAATGAGTTTTGCCTTTAATCCCTGCAACTCGGAGAAAGATTTCCCTATTAGATCGCGCAAGACCAGGTAACGAACCCAGTTTTGGGAAATCTCAAGGAGTTTTTCATATTTGGCCAAATCACACCTCTTTTTGTGAGAGACGAGCATTGCAGCACTGAATTACTTTAATTGGTCTACAAACGTTTGGAAAACACAATAAAGTTTATCTTAATCCCATTATAATAAGATTGAGTATTATGGCATCTGACCTCGAAACCACCATCTACGAAGTTTCCTACCGCATTCCGCAGGATCGTCTCTACACCGGTCAAGGCCTCTGGTTCAAACCCAATGGCTGCCGTTTTTTGTTGGGACTCTCTGATTTTGTGCAAGAGCGCACCGGACCCATCAGCTTCATCCAGACCAAAGCTGTGGGCGCGCTTATCAACAAATTTGGCACAGTAGCCACGCTCGAGGCGGCTAAAGGCCTGCTCGACATCACATCCCCGGTTTCTGGGGTCATCTACAAAGTAAATCAAAAACTCATTGAGCATCCAGAACTGGTCAACAACGAGCCCTATGCCCATGGTTGGCTGGTTGAATTTGAAGCCTTCAGCTGGCAGGCGGATAAGGCTTTTTTGATGACCGCCCAGGAGTACGTGAACCACTTGCTCGATGAATCAAACAGCTTTCGCCGCACAGATTAGGAGTCTAATGCCCGTTATCAATCCCAACACCATAAGTTCAGAACCTATCAACCAAGGGCAAGGGGTTACTCGTAAAATGCTGATCAGCCCTGAAGTTGGACCTAATTTTGCTATGCGTCAATTCAGCATGGAACCTGGCGGCTACATGCCCCTGCACACCAACCAGGTGGAGCACGAACAATATGTTCTGCGAGGCCGGGCGCAACTGGAGTTAGGCGATGAAACGGTTATGGTTCAAGCCGGAGATGTTGTTTTTATTCCTGCCGGGCTGCCCCACTCTTACGCTACTTTAGGCGCGGAGCCTTTTGAGTTTTTGTGCCTTGTGCCAAACAAAGCAGACCAAACCGAATTGGTAACACCGAAACCCCGTTATTGAAGATAAGCATTTTGGGGCTGGTCAGCCTGTTGCCACCATTTTTTCAGTATATGGCCAAAAAATTACAAAACCCGCAAGTTGATTTGCGGGTTTTTTTTACAGTCATTGAGAAAACTGAGATCAGAACAGGGATTCGTGCGGATGTTTCTCGTCGATGCGTGAGAGAGCATATGAGGCTGCGGCACCAACGATGAAAGCGAGAATACAGACGAGATACTGATTGGGTGTGGCAGCGCCTTCAATAATAGCGATGGCAATACTGGAACCCACCACGGTGCCAATAATGATGTTATACATCAGCCCGTAGGCTTTATCAAAGAGCTTGGAAACAAAGCGGGCAAAAAGCAAGATGGAAGCCAGCACGCCCACCGTCACCGGCAAGATGACACCCAAGTTGAGGTTACCAATCCCGCGCGACATGGGCTCGTAGAGGTTCATGTACATCAGAAAGTTGGATGGGCTAAGGCCGGGAACAATAATGCCCAGGCCAGTCAACAGGCCCGCAAGCAACCAGCTAAAGACTGTTTGCGGCAGCGAAACGTTGGTAATAGTGCGCATCCAAAGCAAGAAGGCCACCATCGCCGCGGCGACGCCAACTAAAACCAGATAATGCCAGGATTTTCGGCCGCGTGAGCCGGCGTTTTTAATCAACGAGGGCAGCGTGCCGGCGATAAAGCCCAGGAATAGCCATATAAAGGGGGCTTTGTTATTCTCAAGCGAATCAGCCACTACTTTGGAAAATATGACCACACCTGCCATACCACCAATGCCAACGGGGATGAAATAAAGCAGCCGCTTCACGAAGCGGTCTTTGAGGTTACCCAGGAAGCGCATAATGGGTTCGTAAATACCCAGAATGACTGCCAGTACACCGCCCGATAGGCCGGGAGTAATCGCTCCAAAGCCGACAATAAAGCCCTTGACCAGGCGCAAAACCCAATCTACAAGCGCATTTGATTTAGCTGCAGAAGCCAAAATATCTTCTGATTTTTGTTTATTCTTTGCCATTAACTGCACTCCCTTGAAGTAATTACTGCGTTCAAACGCGTAAGTATACCCCAGTCAAGAGGCTAACGTTTGCTGGCTTTGCGTGCAAGGTTGGTGCCCAGGGTTTGTATGCCCTGCACGACCACAACCAGCAAAATGACGGTGATCAGCATCACCAGGGTCTCGCTACGCTGGTAACCGTAACGGATGGCCAGATCCCCCAGACCTCCCCCACCAATTGCCCCTGCCATGGCCGAGTAGCCAATCAGGCTGATCAGTGTGAGCGCTACACCGGCAATCAGCGAAGGCATCGCTTCAGGTAGAAGCACCTTGTAAACGGCATCCTTCAGATTTCCGCCCATGGATTGGACGGCCTCCAGCAGTCCGCGGTCCACCTCATTCAGCGCCGTCTCAACCACACGGGCGAAGAAGGGTATGGCCGCCAATGTAAGCGGCGGAATGGCGGCGGTAGCACCAATGGTGGTGCCCACGATCAGGCGGGTGAGGGGTAGAACCGCTACCAGTAGGATAATGAAGGGTAAAGAGCGGCCGACATTGATTACAATGCTCAGAGCTTTGTAGAGCGTGGGCTTGGGGGAAAGCCCTTTAGGCGAGGTCAGGTTGAGCCAGACCCCCAAAGGCAGGCCCAGCAGGATGGTTAAAGCTGTGGAAATGCCCACCATATAGAGCGTCAGACCAAACTCTTTGAGCAAACGTGGAATCCAAATTTCCCAGTTCATGCGCTCACCTCCACACGCAAGCCAAGCGCCCGCAAATGCTTTAGAGCCAGGTCGGTTTGCGCGCCAGCAAGTTCAACTTGCAGTTGACCGATGCGTTTGCCGGCAATGGTTTGAATGCTGCCCCCTAGAATATTGACATCCACGTTATAGCTGCGCACCAGCGAAGCCAGTACCGGTTCGTCAGCCTCACGACCCAAAAAAGTTATGATGGCAGAAACCGCCCCCTCGCGGGCCGCCTGTTCCTGGATGCGGGGAAAAAATGCTTTGGATAGCTTGCTGGTGGGGTTCGCAATGAGGTCGGTCAAAGCGCCTTGCTCCACGCAAATACCGGATTCCAAGAGAGCAACATGGTCGCAGATCTGTTTGACCACTTCCATTTGATGTGTAATGAGCAAAATTGTGAGCCCCAACTCCTGGTTGAGTTGCTTGAGAAGCGCCAGGATGGACAGGGTGGACTGCGGGTCCAAAGCGGAGGTGGCCTCATCCGAGAGCAGAATCTTGGGGTTGGTAGCCAGCGCCCGTGCAATGCCTACACGCTGTTTTTGGCCGCCGGAAAGTTGGGCTGGGTAAGAGCCCGCCTTATCCGACAAGCCCACCAGATCCAGCATTTCGCGTGCCTTTGCCAGACGCGCCCGGGCTTCCATGCCCTCAATCTCCAGAGGTAGGGCAACGTTGGCTAGCGCGGTACGTGAGCTGAGTAGATTGAAGTGCTGGAAAATCATGCCCATTTGCCGGCGGGCTTTGGACAAGGATTCTTTAGATAGTTTAGTGAGGTCAAGCGAATCCACCACCACCCTGCCCTGGTCCGGGCGTTCAAGCAGATTAACGCAGCGGATGAGGGTGCTCTTGCCCGCGCCACTGGGACCTACCACCCCGTAGATATCCCCTCTGCCTACGCGCAGGCTAACATCCTGCAGAGCTTCCACCGGCAGCTCTTTTTGTTCAAAACGTTTATAAATATGTTCAAGTTCTATCATGAGGCTCCACGCGCGGAGGGAGGTTAGCCCTCCCTCCGCTTGGAAATTATTATGGTTTTGCGGTCAGGATGGCAGGGGCTGGGATGACCGAACCACTGTAGGTCTGTTCAATAAAGGTTTTTACCTCGTCCGAGGTTAGTAACTTGATCAGCAGCTGGATGGCAGGGGCATTCTCGCTGCCTTCTTTGACCACCAGGATGTTGGCATAAGGGTTGTCGGCGCCACTTTCCAGCGCCAGGGCATCCTTGGCCGGGGTCAGACCGCCATCCAGGGCATAATTGCCATTGATAACAGAGATGGCGGTATCATCCAACGAGCGCACCAACTGGGCAGCTTCAAGCTCTTTGATGTCCAGCTTCAAGGGATTCGCCGTAATATCATTGACCGTGGCAGCATAACCTACGCCTTCTTTTAGGGTGAGCAGCTTATTGGCGGCTAGCAGGTTCAGGGCTCGCCCAGCGTTAGTGGCATCATTGGGGATTGCCACCACATCACCTTGCATGAGTTCAGACAGAGCATTGATTTTCTTTGAGTACACTCCCAGCGGCTCGATATGCACCGTTCCCACCGAGACCAGGGTTGTCTTATGCTGTTCGTTGAAATCTTTGAGGTAAGGCAGATGTTGGAAGAAGTTGGCATCCAGTTGGCCATCCTGCACCGCGATATTGGGCTGGACGTAATCGGTGAATTCAACCACTTCCAGTTCGAGGTTGTTTTTAGCCGTCAGGTTCTCCTTGATGAAGTTGATAATCTGGGCATGCGGCACGGGGGTGACGCCAATTTTCAATTTGAGCGTGTCGCCCGGATTCCCAGCTGATGGGCCTATGGGAGCGGCGGTAGGTGGAACGGTTTGACAAGCTGAAAGCAGAGCCAGGGCAAACAAAAGCAGGGCTAGCAGTGCGGATAGTTTTGATTTATTGATCTTGCGCAGGGTTTTCATTATTTCTCCTAACATTTTTACTGAAATAAAAAAAGCCACCCGATGAGTGGCTTTCAATTTCTCTCTGTCCATCTCATCCCATTTACAGATTGGGGGCGATGGGCTCGTTAGGAGTTACTGGCTGGTCTGTGGCTCAAAATCCAGCGCAGAACGATACCCATCGCCTGCGCATGGCCATAACCATTGGCCGTTGAGA
>CAYMNM010000087.1:0-9012 GCA_964391795.1 uncultured Anaerolineaceae bacterium
CGTTGAGCGCGCGGCGCGCGGCGTCGACGATATGCGGGGGTGTGGGGAAGTCGGGCTCGCCCGCGGCGTAGCTGATGACGGGGCGGCCTTCGGCCTGCAGAGCCTCTACGAGTCCGGCTTTTTGAAGGGCGGCAACGAGGATGGTGAAATCTTCACTGCCCACAGCGATATCCACAATGGAGGGCAGGGGTGCTGTTGCGGGAACCAGCTGGAATGTTTCAGGCACCAGCACCTGGTCAATCACGTGGATGGCGCCGTTTTTGGCCAATATGTCAGGGGTGGTCACATTCGAGGCATTGATTTTCACCCCGTCGGTGAGGTCAACTGTGAGGGTCTCCCCCCCAAGGGTTTCGGCCGTCATCCCGTTGCTTAAGCTTGTACTCATCACTTGCCCTGGAACCACATGGTACAGCAGCACGTCGGCAAGCTGGAGGTGGTTCAGCAGATCTTCAGCGGTGATGCTCAGCCCGGCCAGCAAGGCTTTAAACGCGGCGTTTGTGGGAGCGAATACGGTGAAGGGGCCCTCGGCCTGCAGGGCTTCCACCAGCCCGGCCTTTTCAAGGGCGGCGACAAGGATGCTGAAGTCTTCGCTGCCGGAGGCGATGCCGACGATGTCCTGCTCTTCAGCATAGGCAGGCACACCCAGTACCAGGACCAGACCCATCAGGAGGCTTACCAGGAATTTCATGGTCTTTTTCATTTCATTTTTTCTCCTTGTTCGATGGCGTTTCTTGGACGCAGAGTAAATTTATCACAATTAAATTTTGCTAAACATTAATTCCGGAACTATTTTTTCAGTTTCCCCGCATCGCGTTTCCCGGCGAATTTTCTTCTGTTATTTCATCGCTTATCTTGCGCAGACTGTTCCTTTGGGGTATATTGATTTTACGCAATCAAATTTCGCGTTCACAACGCACAAAGGAGAAAAGGATGTCCATTTACGATTTTGCTTACACCTCTATTGAAGGCAATCCCGTATCCATGAAGGAATACGGGGGCAAGGTGCTCCTTATCGCCAACACCGCCAGCAAGTGCGGCTTCGCCCCCCAGTTCGGAGGGCTGGAAGATCTGTATCGGAAATACAGGGACCAAGGCTTTGAGGTCATTGGTTTCCCCTGCAACCAGTTCATGGACCAGGAACCCGGGGACGCCAAGGCCATCACGGAATTCTGTACGGTTCGCTACGGCGTGACCTTCCCCCTGTCCGGGAAAGTGGATGTGCGCGATGAGGGCGCCATCCCGCTGTATGTCTACCTTACCCGGATGAAGGGCTTCGAGGGCATGGGGAAGGGGCTGAAGAACAAAGCCTTTGAGGCAATGCTGAAGGCCAAATACGGTAAGGGCTACAGGGACAGCCAGATCAAGTGGAACTTCACCAAATTCCTGGTGGACCGCAAGGGAGAAGTCGTTGCCCGCTTTGAGCCGCCCGTGGAGCCCCTGGATATTGCCCCCTTCATTGAGGAACTGCTGTGAGCCAGCAGGAGAGCATCCCAATGGATGACCGGGCCCTGCTGCTGAAGAACCAGCTGTGCTTCCCCCTCTACGCCGCGGCCAGAGAAGTCCTGAACCGCTATAAGCCCCTGTTGGATGCCATAGGCCTGACTTACACGCAGTATATCGTGATGATGGTGCTCTGGGAGGACAGCCAGCTCTCCGTCAGCGGCCTGGGCGAAAGGCTCCGCCTGGACTCAGGCACCCTCACGCCGCTGCTCAAGCGCCTGGCGGACAAGGGGTTTATCCGGCGTAAGAGGTCCAGGGAAGACGAGCGGCAGGTGAATGTATCCCTGACCCCTGCCGGGGAAGCCCTGAAGGAAAAGGCTCTCCACATCCCGCATCAAATCAGCCAGTGTGTCAACCTGGATCCAGGGGAGGCGGTCACCCTCTACCGGCTGTTGTATAAGGTGTTGGCGATGCCGGAATGCGATCCAACGGCTTGAAGCCAGACCGGCGGGCAGGCTGGCGAAACGGCGGATACTGCGCGCGATCTCCTTCCCAGCAGGACACAGGCCATTCTCCCGCCGTTTATGGGCCTGATCCAAATAAATCTATGAGGTGAAAAATGCAACCTGATATTGGGAAAATCCTTCTGGAAACTGATTTATGCGTCCTGTGCACCAGCAAACACGACGTTCCCGACGCTTCCCTGATGCTGTATGCCAGCGACGACAGCTGCGCGAAGCTGTATATGCTCACACTGGAAGATACCGACAAGTATCGCAATATCCGCCACAATCCCAATGTCAGCATTTTGGTCGACACCCGGAATGCCGCGGATGGCGCAGCTTGGATCAAAGCGTTGACGATCCACGGGGAGGCTTCAATTATAAGCAGCCCGGAAGCGTCCCGGGAATGGATCGGCCGGCTGGCCGGGAGGCATGCCCAGCTGTCAAACCTGGCCGGTGATGCGGGTGTGCGCGTGATAGAGGTGCTGATGAAGCACGTCCTTTTCCTTGAAAGCGTGGATAAGGGCCGTGACATAGCGCTGTGACCCCGCTTGTCAGCCGGGATTCCCCGCGAAGCACAGCGATAGCTGCTTGCGGGTGGCGAAGGCTGTCCCTCAGGCGCAGCGTGCTCGGAAGAGTGTTTGATGTGATGGGAAATAAGCTGACGGCCGGGGAAGCTCCGGCCGGTTTAATCTGAAGACTCGGGGAAAAGAGCTGATAACACTGGCCAGGGAGAGGGACCGGGTTTTCTTTTTCTATGGCGGCAGAAAGCAGAACCAGCGCTTTCCACAAACCCTTCTTCTATGTTTTCGAGCGGATGCTGGCCGTGCCGCGCTGATTCCAGCGGAAATCATTGCAGTTGGCCTGTTTTAATTTGGCTTTCCTTTCGTCGCAGTTCAGGGCAAACATCACCCTGCCGCAGGCGCGGCCGTTCTCCCCGGCATGGGGGGCGCTTGATGGGCTTCGGGTTGTTTCACAGGATACGCGGCCCGGTCGCAGCTGTGGTATCCTTCCCGCAATGGACGAAAACTAACGAGGCAGGATATCCCCCTGACCCGGCATGATGGAAAGGCCAGGGGTTTTCTATCCGTTATGTTTCGTACCAGCAAGGGGTGCCTGCCACATCCAGGCACTGGCTTATGTGCGCATCACAATAATTGCAGGCCCATTCTGTATACGGAAAAACACATTGATTCCCACAATATTATTGGTGTGATAGTTCCAGGCCTCTGATACTTAGTCCCAAGCTGATAAACCGTTCTATTTCTGAAGATGATGACAGGCTTGCGTTGGCTAAACGGATTATGAGATCTTTGCCCTCCGCTTTTATTGTCAGCCCTTGGATTGAGGGCCATCCCGCCAGTTCGTCTGCAATCCTTTCGATCTTTTGCCTTGGAATTTGGCCTGAACCCATGAGCAACAGTGTCCCGTTCTTGATTTTAATAACTTCCGGAGCCCCTTGAAAAGCGTCGGGATGATCAGTTATTCCCATTTTTCTAAGAATCGGGGTTTTCATCATTTCAGGCAGGCGATCCCAAGCAAGGGAGGACTGAATGGCACCCAAATAGAAGGAAAGGTCCTCGTTCCCTCTGATATCGGAACGCCACTGGACCTCCCGGCGCCAACTGTCCGATCCTGTCTGTGCGTCATGGTATTGCGAGGATTCTTTGCTTTGCAGGACAAAACCATCACCTTTGACTTCAATCGTACGTTCAAGGCTGCTGGCATGATGAGAGCAGGAATACCCTTTTTCCTGGCAGTAACGGTCAATACCCATCAGCTTTTTCCTTTTATTGATTCCAACTGCGATGAACAGCACCGCAATGAGAAGACCCGCGAGTAAAGCGACGAGAACCGAAACAGCCGTATCGGACATTTCTACCTCCTGACGATATTGCGGTTTACATCATAGGGCCTTTTCAAGGCAATCCATATGCCCGGTTCATCAACAGGACGGCCAAATGTTATCCAGTCGTCCTGTCGCCTGGATAACCATCAGGCTGCCATTCGATTCGGTAACATACAAGGCCACTTGGCAGAGCAACCGCGCTGGGGCCGTTTGAGCATGCCGGTTCATATCCGGAACTCCAAAAGGATGAGGGCAACTGCTTTGTTTCAGCCGCATAAACCGGATATAAGGCGAGCAATGAAGTGCCATCCTGGAGGAATGCGGAGAATGTCAATTCCAGCCGAGGATTGCTATCCTGTACATAACACAAGCAGGTTTTTCCGTTCTATGCGCCAGAAGAGGCTTTTGGGAAAAGGCGAATCCGGACTTGCCGCTTACCTGCCGGGTCTCCCTTGCGGAAGCCGCCATATCCAGTGCCCCTCCTGCCGGCAACATGATTTCCCTTCACTGGCCCTCTGCTTGGGCTTCGCCCCTTGGCGCTGTGGCACTTCTGCCCTGAACGGGAGAAGGAGGCGCTGTTGGATTGATTGCCATGACACCGTATTACCTTGAAATTGCTCGGAAAACGTACGCGCGCAACGCCAGAGGGGACAGCCGGCACCTCTCCTTCCAGAAGTGCCATATGGGGAAAACAGCTTCCATAAAAAATGCGTGTTTCATCTTTTTTTCCCGCCTCGCCCGCTCCTCATCACCGCCCATGGAAATGTCACAAAGTCCCCTTCTCCCCTGAAAATGTTGCAGTTGCAGGAAAAGAGCGGTATTGCCTGGAGCGCATGCCCAGAGGAAAAAAATCAACTTGCCACGCACCTTCCGCGTTTTCCGCAGCGCCCTCAACGGGCATCCATCAAGCAAATGCGATCAGAATATGGGAAAGCCAGAGCAGCCGGTTCAATTTTTCCTCGATTGTTGTTTTGAGCTTGTGCGCGGTTCACGAAATAGGGGCATTTGCTTACTTCGCATAGAACAACGCGTCGCCGTCATCAACCTTTGAGTATAAGGAAAGAAGAAACGCGATATCCGCAATCCCGTCAGCAGTCAAGCCATTGGCGTTTTCATACGCAATAACCCCCTCAGCTGTGGCTTCATCATACACGCCGCTTGGTTCCCCGGGGAAAAAGCCCAACTGGGAAAGCCACTCTTGAACCCATACGACATATCCGCCTTTTGACCCATGGGATAGCTCCGCCATCGGCAGAAGCAAGGGTGCCGCAAGCTCATCATATTGCTTCTTGGCAAGCGCATTGCCTTGGCTGAGCGCCTGTTTCAAATCATTCAAAGCCATCAGCCTGAATGAAGGATTTCCGGTATCGGCAAATGCCAGCGCATAACAAAAACCCCTGATTTCTGTTTCAAACGCATTCGGCCCGTTCTGGCTAAAACCGCTGGAAATCACGTCAACGATCAGCCTGATAGCTCGCCGTGCGTTATCCTGATCGCTTTGAGAGTATGCGGTGCATGTGAAAATATCCTTCTTCAGGTAAACGCTCTTTAAGTCCATAATATAGCCGTAAGCCGTTTTCCCGCCCAGATCAGCGGGCAACTTCTCGGGTACGGGGGAATCAGGCCCGCCTTTGGGCAAAGGATGCGGGGGCATGATATCCTCTGCCGAGCCATCCTCACCAGGAGGTATGCTTCTTGCGGAGTCGAAGAGGTTGTTCAGGAATCTTCCTGCCAGGCGAAGGGCGAGGTCTTCCGGATCCATGTTGAACCCGGGCCCCCGCCAGGCATGGTCCGGAACGCTTACTTGAAGCACCAGGGGTTCCTTGAGAACCAGGACCGTGGCATAAAGAAGGCCGTTTCCCTGGATGTTTCTTGAGCCAAACAGGACCGCTTCCTCGCCAAGATCCGCCACTTTTTGCGTACGGCCCAGGCTGGCAAAACGCTTCAAAACCTCAAAGCGGGCCTTTCCCCCCTGGAGATCGACCTGTACAAAAAGCGCGCTCCGTTCTGGGTTTTGAACAGTGCGCAGGGCGTACCCAAGCCCAAGCCTGCCGTCTGCCTTCGCGTAGTCGCTTTTCACATAAAACAGGTTACCGCCTGCGGTTCCCAGCACATCCCCCGCATCATCCAAGGGAAGAATTTGCGAAATCTGCCAGTTGAGCGGCGCGGCGGCAAGTTCCAAAGCAGACAGCCGGTCGAAATCCGCTTGCGCGTATCCGCCGCCAATTTCGATGGTTTTGCGGTAATCATCCAGCGCCTGCACTTTGAAAGCTGAATCCTTTGTATCCTGATACTTCAAATCATAGGAATAGGCCCTCAGATAGAGGTTGTATTGGTCGGGGGCGCCTGCCTGTTCCATGGCCTGCGTGGTGGCGAGGATAAGCAGTTCAATCGCCCGGCGGGCATTGTCCCGATCACTTTCGCCATATTTTACAGTATCGCGAAAAACGGTGGCAGGCATATAACTGGCCTTCAGGTCCATCAGATAACCATACCTGGTTTTCCCGCCAAAATCCTCCGGCAAGGCGTCTGGAACCGGAGAATCGCTTGCAGTTACCGGCAGTAAATTGAATCCCGCAATTACGATGCATAAGGCGAAACATAACCCAAAACGCTTCATTTTTTGATCCTTCCTTTCAACAACTCACAGGTTACTGAATGTATATGTCCGAAACTGAACAATTTGGGACAAGCGTTTCTGTTAATCTGAGTTTTGCATAAGACAGCGGGTCTGCGGCGCCAGGGCGATAGCCCTTTCCTGATCAAGATACTCCGAGGATAATCGGCTGTCAATCATTGAAAGCAGCAGGAACAGGCATACCAGGAAGGGAGGTATCATTCGTACGGCGATGGGGGTTCCCATATCGGTACGCTCTTCAAAAGGGCCTCACATATCCTGTGGCGGAAGCATTTGGATTGTCTGCGCCGGCCGAATGATTTCTCGTCTTCAACTTTACTTGCAGGCCATCCAAATAAAACCTGCCGCTAAAGCAATATACGGTTACTGCTTATCCCCTTGATCCTTATTTCGACAGCATTGGGGGGAATATCCTGTTTATTTCCTCATGAACTGATATGATATAACTGGACATCGAGGGGGTAGTAATTGGACACGTCAAAGAAGTATTCTGGACACAGGAATACTGGTCGTGATCGATACCACTTCTGAGGTGAAAAGGAGAATACCAATGAAGTATGCCAGGGAATACGCCATAAAAAAACGATATCCCCTTCACCTGCCTAGACGCGAGCGACTGGTTGAACAACTGAACGACTGCATGGCGGATCCCGTACGCCCAAGTCGCATGAAGTAAAAAGGAGGCTTACAATGAAGAAGTCTTTTGCGGTCATCCTGGTAGTGATGATAATGCTGTCCGGCTTCTCTGTTGCTGCCGCCCAGACTGCTGAGGAGGCGCATTTCCGGGAAGTGTTCCAAGCCGCCGCCTTTAGCACGGAATATGGAGACAGCGAGGGCGGAAAATTGCACCGATGGTCTTCGCCCATCGTCATTTGGGCGGGCGGTGAAATGACCCGTGAGGACGAAGAAGGGCTGGACCTTTTCATCGGCCAGCTCAATACCCGGGTGGGCGGCCTGCCGCCGGTGTACCGGACAGGTTTCAGGGAGGAGGCGAACGTCACCGTCGTCTACGCCCCTCTGGAGAGGCTGAACGAGCATTCCGAATTTTATGTGGAGGGGAACTGGGGCTTCTTTTCCTTCTGGTGGAACGCATTGCAGGAAATAAGCAGGGCGGAGATCGCCATCGCGTCTGATGTGACAAGCCAGGAGGAGCGCAACCACCTGCTGATGGAAGAACTGACCGGTTCTTTGGGCCTGACCAATGACATTGACAGCGACCCGGACAGCATCATCCACCAGGGCTGGACCACCACACAGGAACTGAGCGATTTGGACTGGCGGCTGCTTAACCAGCTCTATGATGACCGGCTGGCTCCCGGAATGACCTTTGAAAAAGCAAGCCTCGCGCTGGGTTGGGGAAACCCTTCCTCCAATAACGGGCTGCGTGTTGGCAGCAGCGGTCAGGAAGTGCTGAACATGAAACAGCGGTTCTATGAACTGGGATACTTCCGGACCAATCAGTTCAATAACCGCTTCACCGACAATACAGAGGAAACGGTGCGGCTGTTTGAGAAGAACAACGGCCTGCCAGTTGACGGCGTGGCTGATGCGCAGATGCTGAGCGTTTTGTTCTCGGACGACGCGGTGAAAAAGTGAATCGGCCAGGCGGACCCTGTAGGATGAAAGTCTGAAAAATCCTCGCGTTGTGAAGCTCCGCAAGCACCTGCCAAACCCGTGTTCGACAGTGCCTGGGTCAAGAAAAGCCGGAAAAGCATAGTAAGACAAAGCTTTACAGGCGGTCTGTTTCATCGGGCCAGTTCTTCAAGTTTTTTAGACAAAACAATGTGAACAGTATTATCCCCATCATCTTCCTGGCATTCCACCTTGAAGCGTTCCCATTTCAAGTCAAGGCGTTCCCTGTCGAGTTCACCGGCTGGCCTCCCTATGGCGTATTCAAGCAGTAGCCTCACAGCGGCTATTAATCTTATCGCAAGGCAACAAAACAACCGATGTACAGACGCAAAAGGCGAGAAGACTGTCCTGATTGGCTACAACTCCAATGTGGTGCCAGTGCTGATGTATGGCAAGCCTGAACACCCATTGCAGCAGCTTCCAAAGGACTATGCCATCAGTCCCAATAACCATTCGCTTCATCGAAAAGGGCGAGCCAAAGAAACAGTCAGAATCACTATCAAACGGGACAAGGCACGCCAACAGATCAGGAAAGAAACAGCAGAACATCCCTTTGGCACTGTGAAATGGTATGATGGCATGCAGTCTTTCCTGTGCCGAGGGAAAGAGAAGATAACGGCCGAAACCGCGCTGGCCTACACAGGCTACAACATCAGGCGCGCAATCAACCTGACAACGCCAGCCAAAGGAGCAGTCCCGGGCATTCTTATGCTCTTGCAGCGGAGACTGAAGGCAAAAACGGCAGTTTGCTGAGAATAGAGCAGGCAATCCCCTCGTTTCAACGCACAAATATGCTTCAACATTACGAGAACTGCGCCTCTGAATCTTTTTGGAGGCTTTTTGGATGCCAGAACATGAAAAATGCCTGAAAACATAAGCGTTCTCAGACAAATTGTGGTGGAGGTGAGGGGAATTGAACCCCTGTCCGAAGATTCAGGATCATGGATTTC
>CAYMNM010000088.1:0-8956 GCA_964391795.1 uncultured Anaerolineaceae bacterium
TCCAGTCCAATGTGTCAATAGTCCAGAACGCGGGCACAAAGCCAATCTGGGCGATGTAGGAATAAACATTTGAATCAACCGCACCGTAAGGCGGCCGAACGCAAGGAGTAATCTGGCTGGAAAGACCTTCAGTGCCAACCAGCGCGTTTCGCAACGCCCAATTGGTATTGGAAACTTCCGTGTAAAAACCGCCGTAGTCCAATTTGGTGAAATCCGCGTGGCTATAGCTGTGGTTTCCCAGGGTCTGACCACCTTCAGCCAAGGCTCTGACCAGGTCGGGGAAACTGGCCGCGCTGCGTCCAAGTTCAAAAAAAGTGCCGACTGCATTGTAACGCTGCATTAATTCAAGAATCTGGGGAGTCCACTTTGGGTCCGGTCCGTCATCGAAGGTCAGATAAATGACTTTGTCAGGGTCAAGTCCTTCCTGGTCATCTGAGGATTCAATTTTTGAGTCTGGTTGGGGCTCGATGGGTTTCGTCCAGGCCTCTACCAGTTGGTCAAAATCAGGCCCTGAAACCTGCGGAGGCAGAGACTCATCAGAAACCAAGCCTGTGATTGGATGAGCGTAAACAGTCTGGCCTGTGGTCGCCGTTAGCAGGAGCAACAATATTAGGCCAATAATCTGCGTGAAGCATTTGTTTTTCATATGATTTCTTTTTTCGATTATACAACAAGCGGACATGTGACTTCCATGCCCTGCATAGGTTTGGAAAATCGCCTGCTCGTGGCGGCAAGTATTCAAGCTTTTTGACGCGTGGGTTCGCTTATCGGTATTCTTTGGTCAGCAAAATGCGCTTGATTGCCTCAAAAAGTTCAGCATTGGCTGCCAGCAGGCTGGGGGCGCCTTCAAGAAGCGACTTGGTTTCGTAAATGGGTTCCACAATGCCACCGGCTTCGCGGATGAGCAAAATGCCCGCTGCGGCATCCCAGGGGTAAAGGGCAATTTCCCAGAAACCTTCCACCCGGCCACAAGCCACATAAGCCAGGTCGAGAGCCGCAGAACCCAAACGCCTGACGGTCTGACTGACATGCGAAAGGTTGAGAAAGTTATCCACATTGGATTGCGGTGTATCCAGCAGGTGAAAACGAAAACCAGTGATCAACATGGCATCGATGAGCCTGTCAATTTGGGAAACACGAATAGGCTTTCCATTCAGGTAAGCGCCTTTGCCCAGTTCTGCGCTGAACATCTCGTCCCGGGAGGGGTCGTAGATCACGCCCAGCTGTAATTCACCTTTGTAGGCGTAAGCAATTGAGATGGCGAAGATTGGTAAACCATGGGCGTAGTTGAGGGTGCCATCCAGCGGGTCGATGAACCACTGGTGTTCCAGGTTGTCGGAATGTTGGCCGCTTTCTTCCGCCATAATGCTGTGGTCGGGGAAAGCTTCCAGCACCTTTCCTTTCAAAAAAGCTTCACTGAGCATATCCGCCTGGGTTACCAGGTCGGCCTTGCTTTTATGTTCGGTTTGCAGGTCTTCAAACTGCATATCCTTAACCACCTGGCCGATTTCTCTTGCCCAGGCTTCAACTTTTTTCAATTCAGGTGCTTTCATGTGCTACTCACAATTTTTGTTCATTCTATCACCCAATCACCCGCTGGTGCCTGTGGATAAGGCGTGGAAAATTATGGGGGCGTCTGTGGATAAGTGGTTATAATTGTTTGAAAATCAACCATTGTTGTGGAAAGATCGCCCATGAAAGCTAACAGTTCCATACCGAATTTCGCAGTCTTGCAGCTCTCAGGCTGTTCTGGTTGTGAAGTCTCCCTGCTAAATGCAAATGAGTGGGTGGATCAGTACCAACTGCTTTACATGCCGTTGGTCATTACAGCGCAAAAGATTCCCGATGAAATTGAAACCCTGATTATCACTGGTGGGGTGCGCAATGAAGAAGATGAATACAGCTTACGCAAAGCCGCTTCTATTGCCAAGCGTGTGGTGGCTGTGGGTACCTGCGCCATCTCAGGCGGCGTAGCCAACCTGGGTGACCGCGATGACGTACGTCAGCTCTTCAACCAAGACTTGAAGCGCCACAATCTACCATCCCTGTTGCCAAAATCGCATCCCGTGGATAAATTCATTGAAGTTGATCTTTATCTACCGGGTTGCCCGCCAACGCCTGAACTTTTTATGGCTGCCCTCACAGACCCTGAGGATTTCAAACCTGGACTAATTGTTTGCGCTGAATGCGGACGTAAGAAACTTGGTGATATGAAACCCAAACATCTTACTGGTTTCCAGACCGCAGAAGACAATCCGGAGATCTGCCTGATTAACCAGGGGTTTCTGTGTTTAGGCACTTCCACGCGTGGCGGTTGCAGGGCGCTCTGTACCCGTCCAGGGCACCCTTGTGTGGGCTGCAGAGGGCCATCTGACATTTTGATTGAGAAGCAATCTGGCGCCTGGTTTGAAAGCATCAAGCGCACTTTCAACCGTATGACAGAAATTCCTGAAGAAGAACTTGACGCGGCTCTCAAAAGCCCGCAACTATCGCTCTTCCTTTTCCAATTTGCTGATTATGAGGGCGAAGACATTAAACCGCGCAATAAAGACAAGGTGCTCTGATGACAATCCTAACTTTCCCGATGAGCCGTATTGAAGGGCACGCCCGCGTCGTAATTGAACAGGAAGGCGGCGTGGTCCAGTCGGCTGATTTCCAGGCCATGGAGATGCGCGGCTTCCGTTATTTTGTAGTGGGTACACCCTCTGAGCAAATGCCCGTAATTGTGCCTCGTATCTGTGGCGTATGTTCAACGGCGCATCATGTGGCTTCAGTCAAAGCCCTGGAAGACCTGTACGGTATAACCCCACCTCCAATTGCCGAGAAAATTCGTGAAATTCTGCTATTAGGCCAGCTCATTCAAAACCAAGCCACTTCGCTCTTTCTTTTTACCATGCCAGATCGCATGGGTGTCAATTCCATTTTCGATGCCGAAGACCTGGATTGTTGTGGCTTGAACGATACCAACCTTACACAGTCTGCCTTACGCGTCCGCAAAGCCGGTACTGATCTGATTACACTTGCTGGCGGGCAATTCATCCATCCAGTCAAGGCTGTGATTGGGGGCGTCACCAGTGGCATACCACGCGAACGCGCCGATGCCATGCTCAAGATACTGGATGAAATATTACCGGTCGCCAAAGGACTTTTCGATTGTTACTGGAATTTGTCTTTATCGCTGCGGGACCGTATTGGCACCTGGGGTGATGACGAACCCACCTACTACCTGGCATCAACCCAGGATGACGATCTGACCCTCAACAGCGAGCGTTTGCGCGTGCTTGACCCCAAAGGCAAAGAGATTGCCGGCTTTAAGCCGCGCGATTACCAGAAGCACCTCATTATGGAAGATTCGCGTTATTCCTATGCTGGCGAAAGCTCATACCAGGGTCAAATCATAAGAGCTAACAGCCTGGCGCGCATGAACATGGCCCGCAAGCTTAATACTCCGGAGGCGAACGCCTATTTGCAGCGCTTCAAACAAGAGTTTGGCGACCCTGCCCATGCCATACTGCTCTTTGATATTTGCCGTGGTATTGAACTGGTTTACGCCATTGAGAAAGCCCGCAGGATGTTAGAAGACGACCTGGAGCATGAAGATGTTAAAGTCGGCTACACACCCCAGGATGGAGTAGGTTTTGGATTGGTTGAAGCCCCCAGAGGACCGTTGATTCACCGTTATGAGGTGGAACATGGCCTGATTAAGGATGCTGATTTTGTCATCCCGACGGCGCACAACATGCGCGCCATACGACGCGCTCTGATGGTGGTGGCTAACCGTTACATTAGCCCTAATGGTATCAACCTGGAGTTGGATAAGGCAGTTGGGCGAGTGGTGCGTGCCTTTGACCCCTGCATTGCCTGTGCAACGCAGTAGATTCAGGCCTTCATCACAGCCAAAAACAGGCTGACTTCGCGCGCAAGCTCAATTAAACCTTGCCCCAGGATGAGGTAAGAGATTCTGGTTGCTTGCGTCCCTATGGCAAGGATCGGTAGGGCTAAATAACCTGGTTCAAACCTCCGCTAAGAAATATCAGCCCTTAACCCCGTTTCACAGTTCTTGCCCAATGCCCTTCAGGCGCGTTATACAAGTAGAAGCAAAGAAGGCTTACTATAACGACACCTCCCTCCCATGCTTAAAAAAACCCGCAAATTTCCCTGCGCTGTATAATTCTCTCAACAACCTTTAAAAATCTGGAGGATCGCCCATGTCTGCACCCCGTGTTGTGCACGCCCCTACTGGAACCAAACTCACCTGCAAAAACTGGCTCATCGAGGCCCCTTACCGTATGATCCAAAACAACCTGGACCCTGCCGTGGCAGAACGCCCGGAAGATCTGGTGGTTTACGGAGGAAAAGGCCAGGCAGCCCGCTCGTGGGAGGCCTTTGACGCCATTTTGGACTCCCTCAAAGGCTTGGAACCCGACGAAACCCTGCTGGTGCAATCGGGCAAGCCGGTGGGCATCTTCAAAACCCACACAGACGCCCCGCGTGTTCTCATTGCCAACAGCAACCTGGTGCCGCATTGGGCTACGCAGGAACACTTTGACGACCTTGCCGCCAAAGGGCTGATTATGTTCGGCCAAATGACCGCCGGCTCATGGATTTACATTGGAACCCAAGGCATTTTACAGGGCACCTACGAAACGCTCGGTTCCCTGGCCAAGCAGCATGGCTGGTCCTCCCTCAAAGGAAAGTTTGTGCTCACTGCCGGGCTGGGTGGCATGGGCGGTGCGCAACCGCTGGCCGTCACTATGAACGAAGGAGTGGCCCTGGTGATTGAGGCTGACCCCACTCGCGCGCAGAAGCGCCTGGAAATTGGCTATGTGGACGCGGTAGTCGACACGCTGGAAGAGGCTATGACCCTGGTGGAAGAGGCTGTGCGCGATGGTAAGCCACTCTCTGTGGGTCTGATCGGTAACGCGGCCGAAATCGAGCCCGAGCTGGTGCTGCGTGGCGTTACGCCTGATATCGTCACCGACCAGACCAGCGCGCATGACGTGCTTTCTTACATCCCAGCCGGCCTTTCGGCGGTCGAAGCCGCCAAGCTGCGCCTCTCAGACCCGGAGGAATACGCCAAACGCTCGATGGAGTCGATGGCACACCACGTGGAGGCTATGCTGGCATTCAAGCACAAAGGCGCGGAGGTCTTTGACTACGGCAACAACCTGCGCCAGCGTGCCTACGACTGGGGTGTGGAAAACGCCTTTGAATTCCCCGGTTTTGTGCCGGCTTACATCCGCCCGCTTTTCTGCGAGGGCAAAGGGCCCTTCCGTTGGGTGGCGCTTTCCGGTGACCCGGAGGATATCTACCGCACCGATGAATGTCTGATGCAGCTCTTCCCCGAGGATGAGCACCTGCACCGTTGGCTGAAGATGGCCAAAGAAAAGGTGCCTTTCCAGGGGCTACCAGCGCGCATTTGCTGGTTGGGCTATGGCGAACGCGCCAAGGCCGGGCTGGCTTTCAATGAGCTGGTGGCTAAAGGTATTGTGAAGGCGCCGATTGTTATCGGGCGCGACCATCTGGATAGCGGCTCTGTGGCCTCGCCCAACCGCGAAACCGAAAGCATGCGCGACGGCACGGATGCAGTGAGCGACTGGCCGATCTTAAACGCGCTGCTGAACACGGCCAATGGAGCCACCTGGGTCTCCTTCCACCATGGCGGCGGTGTGGGCATCGGCTTCAGCCAGCACGCTGGGCAGGTGATTGTGGCTGATGGCACACCCGAAGCGGCAAAACGGCTGGAGCGCACCCTCACCGGCGACCCCGGCATGGGCGTCATCCGACATGTGGATGCCGGCTACCCCGAGGCCATCGAGTTTGCCAGGGAGCATGGGGTCAAGATCCCGATGCTGAAATAGCGAAAATGTGAGAGGCTGACCCCGCGGGGTCAGCCTCTGAGTATTTATTGGTTAATGAAGGGTCTAACTGGTCTGAGCGCATTAATCAATCATCAATCAATAGAGCACGGTTGAAAAATCACGCGCTGAAGACGAGTCAAGCACGGCACAAGTTCCTTACGGACAAGCTTAGGTGAGCAGCCGGCCCAGGAGGAAGAGAAGGATGATCGAAACGAAGTAAAAAATGATGAACCGGATAAATTCCTGTTTGCTGGGAGCTTCTTTCATGAGCAGCCTCCTGGTTTATGTCACAATTCTATTATACGGGGTTTGTTGCCCCAATGTACCCAATGTATCCGACCGCACAGCCTTAAAACCAGTTAGCTGGCACGAAACTTGTCACCCACAGGCAAATAAGTGAGGCCGTGCCGGCTATGCTTAGTTACCCCGGGACTGTCTCAGTTTTTCAAACGAGGGAAAGGAGCGCCACCTGAGAAGCAAACGATTTCTATACTTCTTTCTGATGATCCTGCTGGGGGTGGGCATTGGGCTGGCAATTGGCTGGCTGGCCTTCCCGCCGCAACCGATTGAACAGGCAAAGTTGAGCCAACTACGCGAAGACTTCAGGACGGATGCCGCCCTGATGGCCGCGGAACAATATGCGGTGAATGGCGATGCTATCCAAGCGCTGGACAGTCTGGCTAAAATCAATGCCGCGGACCCGCTGAATTACCTGGTGAGCGCGATCAAATTTGCTGAAGCAGCTGGCTACCCAGCTGGCGACCTGGCGAAGATGCGCAACTTGTTCAATGGAATCGATGCCAATATCCTGCAGCAGTGGAAAGCCGGAGGCACGAGTGGAAACTGAAAAGCGCTCGAACCTCTATTTGCTTACTGGTCTGATTTTCGGCCTGGCAATCGGCTTGGTGATCTCACTAATGATTGCCCCGGCGGTCAATCGCGATGCCACCCCAGCGCAATTGGCAAACACGGATAAAGCTGCCTACCGTCTGATGATTGCCCAAACCTTTAGTAGCGATTACAACCTGGTACGTGCCCAAAGTCGATTGGTACTTCTGGGAGATCCAAGTCCGAGTGTGGCGCTGGCAGAACAGATCCTGGAAATTCAAGGTACAAATAGCCAGGGAGGCGTTGAAGCACTCCAAAACCTGATGGATGCGCTCAAACCAGCTAACCTGGGACCTACTGAGAATCCTAACCCTGCTTCACCTTAACCGACAGTTGGTATTAAGAAAAAAGCCATCGGAGTTTTCCGATGGCTTATAAAAAGCATGTTTTACGGCATAGGGTTGCTGGCTACCCAATCATCTCCAAAGTCGATGTAAAGGTCCACTTCGCTGTTGGGTGTGTAGTTGAACTTCACCTGGCCAGCGTTGACAATATTGAAGATTTCCGTCAGCTTTTTGAGAGCGTGCGGGGTTGCGCCAATAATCTGGACTGAAGAATAGGTTTGATAAGGTGCTGTACCCTGCTGAATGACATTCAGGCCCTGACTCTGCAAATACTCGGCGGTTTTAACTTCAAAGCCGGGTGTATTGGAAGCGTTGCGCACGATCACACGGGCGTTCTCTTCCTCTAAAAGTAGAGCAAGATCAGCCACCCGATTCAGACTCTGACCGGAAAAGACTTCATCGCGCAATTCGCGGATTTTTTGCGGGATAGGGCGCAACATATCCTGGGCTTCTGCCTGGCCAAGAGAGACATATTCATTATTGATAACCTTGTTGACATAGTTCTCCCGCGGAATCTGGAGCACTTTTTGGGCAAAGCTCAACAGTACCTGCAGGTCCATATTGGTTTTGATGCCTTCAGAGATATCTGCATAAAGTTGAGGCGCTTTGGAAACCAGCATGGGGAACATGTGGAAGGTGACAATACGGTCGCGGATGGCAAGGATGACTTCCTGTTGACGTTTAGCGCGATCAAAATCACCCATGGCGGTGCTTCGATTACGTACATAGGCCAAGGCAAGCTCACCAGGAAGGGTGACAATACCTGGTTCCACGTGCACTACATCCTGCGTGTAAAGAATATCAAGATCGATAGGTTCCTTGATATCAAGGCGTACACCGGAGATATCATCAATGAATCTGACAAAAGCATTGAAATCTATCTGAGCATAATATTGGATGGGCACACCCAGTAGGTTTTCAACAGCCTTGCGTGCGTTTTCTGGACCGCCACCAGGTAATTGCTTTTGCTCACCCACGCGATAGGCGGTGTTGATTTTGGCGTAATCCGCGTTGGGTATTTTGACCCACAGGTCACGGGGAATTGAAATCATGCCCGCGGTATCGTTGAGTGGATCCATTGTGAAAAGAATCATGGAATCCGTACGTGGAGCATCGGTTTCGTTATCGCGGATGTCCAGGCCCATAATAAGGACGTTGATGCGCGTTTTGCCATCCCAACTGGGGGGTAGTTCCACTAAATCTGGCGGCGGCAGGGTGGGGGTGGGTAATTCAAGATCGGGCGTGCTGCCAATGGGGGTATTGGTGGGTTTGTCGACCACATCAATACCGGGCACATTAAAGGGATTGCTGCGGGCGATGACATCGCTTACCAAATTACTGACGAGTATACCAAGCACAACGCCAATAGCTACCATTGCCAGGACAACAATGCGGGTGCCCCTGGATTTGGGCAGGACTTTAGAAATTCTATCTAAGAAATTTGACATGTTTTCCTTGCGGATAAGTGCCGAATAAGCGCTAACGGCTTATTGTGGTTTTGGCGCTGGAATTGGAAGATCCTCTTTCTTGGTTTCCTTCCATTTGTCGCCTTCATCAATCAGCATGACGGGGATTTCTTCCCAAATGGGGTACTTTCTGCCGCAATCCTCACAAATAAGCCAGGTTTCTTTGTAATGTTCCAGCAACCCTTTGCCTTCTTTGACGCAAACCGGGCAGCGCAATAGATCCAATAAATCTTGATTAATCACATGACCTCCAAACTTGAAGCTTTCGGTATTTTACCATAGCCAGGGCGGGCGAATTTTGAGCTTACCGGGCGCCCTCAGGTAGTTCAGTGCCGGGGCCGTAATCAAAAGCATCCGGCCAGGGTTGATAAGTGGTGTGGATGGTATCACTGAAGTA
>CAYMNM010000089.1:0-8868 GCA_964391795.1 uncultured Anaerolineaceae bacterium
TGACCTATGATTTGACCGCAGAAGTGCTTGAAGCTTGGGCTGAGATGATGGACATCGAATTCGTCCACCTGACTGAGAATACAAGCACCGAGGCATTGAAAAAAGAGTTGCGGGTCAACGACTTGCTCTGGAAGTTGAGCTGAGATGCTGGAGTCATTAAGACAGCAAGTATTGGAAGCTAACCTGCTTCTGCCTGAATACGGACTTGTTACGTTCACCTGGGGTAACGTCTCAGGGATTGATCGTTCCAGAGGGCTGGTGGTTATCAAGCCTTCGGGTGTGAAATATGAAGCCTTGACGGCGGAAGACATGGTGGTTCTTGACCTCGATGGAAAAATTGTTGAAGGCAAGCTGAATCCATCTTCAGATACGATGACACACCTTGAACTCTATAAGGCATTCCCAAACATAGGCGGGATTGTGCACACACATAGCAGTTGGGCGACGAGTTTTGCGCAAGCGGGGATGCCGATTGAGGCGACAGGCACAACGCACGCGGACTATTTCTACGGCACAATTCCCTGTACCAGGCTAATGACGGCTGCTGAGATTGCCGGTAATTACGAGAAAGAAACCGGCAAGGTGATTGTCGAAACCTTTGGGCCTCTTGACCCCGACGCGGTTCCAGCGGTGCTTTGCCAAAATCATGGCCCCTTCTGTTGGGGGAAAACGCCGGAAAAAGCGGTTGAGACGGCTGTAGTTCTGGAAGAAGTTGCCTTTATGCAATACCATGCACTTCAGTTAAATTCTGACCTCCAGCCCATGCAGCAAGAATTGCTGGATAAACACTTTCTCAGGAAACACGGAAAGAATGCTTACTACGGACAAAGGTGAGGAAAGCACAAAAATTGCTTAAGCCAGGATCTCAGGATTTTTTATTATTTGCCGATTTTCCGGGGTAAACCCCTAAGGCGCTTTGCTGTGACTTTTGCCTTTGAGATGTGAATCTGCCAAGAATGGTGATTTTTGGCGGACATTAACAAAATTTACAAAGTTATTAACTGTGGGGGTTATTTCTTCATTTCATGTTTTATCTGATCTATAGGGTATTGGGACATCACAGGTGCGCCGTAGCTACGATTTCCTGCAGTGCTGTTATTATGAACAGATAAATCGGTTAAAATTTATAAATACTGTGTGGAATCAGCAAAGCAGCTGCAGATTGAGCTCAGGCTGAAAAATATTGAGTAATTACGATTCCACGCATCAAGGAGAGGATATGTCATTTAATAATAAATCTCGATTGGATACTTCACAGGTTCAAGACCGGCGTGGGCGTAGCACTGGGACAAAAGTAGCCGTTGGTGGGGGGGTTAGCCTGGTGATTTTTGTCGTGGCCCTGCTCATGGGGGTTGACCCAAGCAATTTGACCCAATTGCTGGGCAATCCTGTTCAGGCTCCTCAGACGAGTACCAGCAGCTACAGCGATTTATCTGAACAATGCAAAACAGGTGCAGACGCTAACGCGAGCCAGGAATGCGCAGTTGTAGGTTATGTCAACAGTATTCAGGCCTATTGGGAAGACGAATTTGCCGAAAATGGCGCTGATTACAAGCAAGCCCAGATTATTCTATTCTCTGGAACAACCCAGAGTGCCTGTGGATATGCTTCCAGCGCGACAGGGCCGTTTTATTGCCCGAGCGACCAGAATGTTTACCTGGATCTGTCTTTCTTTGATGACTTGAAGAATAAGTTTGGCGCGCAAGGTGGACGCTTTGCGGAAGCTTACGTATTGGCCCATGAGTACGGTCATCACGTGCAGGACCTTCTGGGAGTGCTGAAAATGGATGCCTACACAAGCAAAGGCCCCCAAGGTGAAGCGGTAATGACTGAATTACAAGCAGATTGCCTTGCCGGGGTCTGGATGCACAACGCCATGGCAACAGGTTACATCGAGACAATCACCGAAGACGATCTTCGGTCAGCCCTGAATGCTGCGGCTACCATTGGCGATGACCGCATTCAAAAACAAACCCAAGGCTACATTTCACCTGAGTCCTGGACGCACGGGTCTTCTGCTCAGCGCGAAGCCGCGCTGATCGACGGAGTGAAGGTAGGGGATCTCCAAACCTGCAGCACGCCGGGGAATTAATCAATCTATGCCTTTTTTATCAAATGGAGCACACGACTTGAGCTGCCATCTGGAAAGGAGATCGGAATTGTGTTCCGGTCTTCTTATTTAAGAGAAAGTGAAATTGTTGTGTAAGGTTTATCAGGCTATTGAAAAAAGGATGACTTGAGGAGGGGTTGCCAGAAAGTAATATTACCTGTCGTAACTAGTTGAAACATGGTTGAACAGCAAAAACTGGGAAAGAGTTAGTAAAGCGCTTGCCGAATTAGTGTAAAGGGGCTACTATTCGCTCATTAATTATGATAACGGACCATGCAACATAAGTGTTAAGGAGAGAACGAATGGAAGACGATTTGGATCGCGATCAACTTGCCTCAAAGCGGACCCTACTGGCAGCCGACCGAACATTCTCAGCCTGGATCCGGACTGGTTTGGCAGGGCTTGGTGGTGGTTTAGCCGTTGCACGCCTGCTCGGTTTCAAGAGTGTAGAGAACCAGATTCTGGCGCATGTGATTGGCGCATTTCTGGTGATTTGGGCAGCCGGTATCTTTATTTACGCTATCCTGGATTATCGACGCACTTGCATCAAACTGAAACAAGAGGACATTTCTAAGAATTCACTGGGAGCCTTTTTTTTCATGACGGTGGGCCTGTTAATTATTGCCGCCTTAGCATTTTGGATTACACTGCAATAAATTCAAAGCGAAAAGGGGCTGATACATCAGCCCTTCGCTCTATATAAAAGAAGAAGGCCGGAATTTCCGGCCTTCTTGGTAAATGGATAGGTTCTACTTGTTGCGGCTGACAAGCCAGTTGATGATAAGCTCTTTTTCTTCAGGACTAATATTTGCTCCGTAATCAATCATACGGTCAAGCGTTTTGGACCATTCCTCAGCAGTTTTGTTCTGAGAGAGGATGAACTCAAGCGTGTGCTGGGGCTTGGCTTTCTCAGTGATCAGGGCTTCCATTTCAGCATCGCTCAAGGTTGTAGTTGCAGCAGCAGGTGGGAGCAATACGGCGTCAATGACATGGATGATGCCATTGGAGGCTTCAACATCGGTGATGATGACCTGGACAGATTCGTTCAGGTACACCTTACCATCTTCAACTTTGATGGAAATAGCCTGACCAGAAACAGCGTCTGCGCTGGTGAGATTGACCACATCAGCAGCCATCACTTTGCCGGAAACGACGTGGTAGAGCAGGATGGACTTCAGTTGTTCGAGGTTCTCAGGTTGAAGCAGAGTTTCGACTGTACCAGCGGGCAGGGCAGCAAAGGCGTCATCGGTGGGGGCAAAGACAGTGAAGGGGCCTTCACCTTTGAGGGTCTCTACAAGATCTGCAGCGGTCAATGCAGCAGCAAGGGTGGTAAAGCGACCGTCAGCAACCGCGGTGTCTACAATATCTTTGAGTTCAGCGGCGGGAGCAGCAGGTGGGAGTAATACGGCGTCGATCACATGGATGATGCCATTGGAGGCTTCCACATCGGTGATGATGACCTGGACAGATTCGTTCAGGTACACCTTACCATCTTCAACTTTGATGGAAATAGCCTGACCAGAAACAGCGTCTGCGCTGGTGAGATTGACCACATCAGCAGCCATCACTTTGCCGGAAACGACGTGGTAGAGCAGGATGGACTTCAGTTGTTCGAGGTTCTCAGGTTTCAAGAGAGTTTCGACTGTACCTTCGGGCAGGGCAGCGAAAGCGTCATCGGTGGGGGCAAAGACAGTGAATGGGCCTTCACCTTTGAGGGTCTCTACAAGATCTGCAGCGGTCAATGCAGCAGCGAGAGTGGTAAAGCGACCATCAGCAACCGCGGTGTCTACAATGTCTTTTAAGACAGGTGCAGGAACTGCAGTGGGCTCAGGTAAGGGGGCAGGAGTGGGTGCAACTTGAGGAGTGCAAGCTGTTATGGCGAAGATCGCCACCAATAAGACTGAGAGTAAGGAAGTGAGTTTCATTTTGATCCTTTTATTTTATGGGTTGATTAATAATTTCCATTATTGTATTGGTAGCACCGCGGACATTCAACAGACTGTATAAGGTATGTATAAGGTATTTCAATGAAATTGAAATCTATTTACCTGATGGTGCAGTTCGTTTTAGGTGTGGCACTAATATCTACATTTTGAAGCGCAGAGTGTTTGCAGCGCAAGGTCTGGGCTTCAGTTGGTAACAGTTGTGTTCTGATTTTTTTAAAAGAAGATCGGAAACCCCGATCTTCTTCGTGTCATGAAGCTTGGTTTCTATTGGTTGCGTCTTACCAGCCTGTTGATGAAGAGTTCTTTTTGTATGGAACTGATTTTTGCACCGTAGCCAATCATCCTAATTATCGGTTGAAAAATTTATACCTCCCTCAAAAAGATGGGCTAAGAAAGTACCAAGGAATATTTTCATTAACAGAGATTAGCGGTTTAGTTCTGCTTCTTATGGAATCTTCTGAAAGAACTCCGAGTTCAGCAGTTCTACACTTTAGCCAAGATTCATGCTCATCGGTTAAATTCAAGGATCAAAATACACCTCTAACGTAGAAAAACAGCATTTTATAGAGAACGGATGAATGCGTTTAGCGACTCAGCCAGCTCCACAAGTTTGCGGTAGTCGATCTGGTCAGGGGTGTCTAGAGCGGTGTGGGTTACCGTCTGCATCAATTCAGCCATTTTTTCAGAGGTGAAGGCCAGTGCTGGCACTTCGTGCTGAACAAAAATCATATGATCCCCCATATGCCAGGGTTCTCCGCGGATGAGGCCATCAAACTGTTGAAACGCAAACTCCGCCTTGGCTTCAATATCCTGCGGACATTCGTAAAAGGAATAAGCGGTCTTGCCTGTGTTGCTACCGGCATCGTCGATATTAATATTTAGCATGACGTCGGGCAATTCGTTGCCAAAGCGCTTTAGATAATCCATTTGTCCCGCGACACTGTAATGGTCCTCACCGTTGAAAGCGATTAACTCAACGCCAATGATTCCTCGATAATCTGCCAGCATCTCTGCCAGAAGCATCATCACTACTACCCCGGAGGCGTTGTCTAAAGCTCCGGGAGTGTTTTCAAACCCGTCAATATGGGCGGTGATAACGATCTTTTTATCACCCTTACCTTGTATTCGAGCGATCGGATTGCTCGCGCTTGAGGGTACCCGCTGCGAGTCGGCTTTTAAGTGTAAGACAGCGCCTTCCAAACTGGCCAGGGTTTCTCCGACCGTCTCTTTGCAATAAACATTCGGGATATCAAAATCACCATCCAGAATCAGCGGGAATGGGTATAACGCCCCAACCAGTTCTGGGTTTTTGGTAGTTGCAGTAATGATGGCCGCCGGTTTGAGCTTCTCCAAGAGGGCGATTATTTCCTGATGACTCTCAGGGTTATAAAACACAAAATTTTTGGGCATCAATTGCTCCTGGCAAATCTCCCCTTTGAGCAACAAAAGCTTGCCACTGCAATTGGCATTGCGTAATTCGTCAACTGTCGAAACGACAGCTAATTCAGCCCGGCAATCACAACCTAAAGAATATGGACTGATAAAAACTTCAAAACTCTGGTCAGAATGCTTCAGGAAAACCTTGCCGCTGGTGTAATCGAGGCAATCAAATGGAGCATCATCAACATCGTACCCGAGAGCGCGAAGCGTATGTGAAAAGAACTGGGTTGCCTTCCGATTGCCTGCCGAACCCGTGCGCCTATTGGGTTTTACGGCACAAAGAGTCTCAAGATAATTCTCAGCTTTTGCCAACCAATCATCTGGTTTCATTACAGCCACCTCTTCTCTTGTGTGTTTATCTTCTACGTTACGTGCCGACAGTTTGCTCAACTGTCACTTTGGAATAGTTTTGAATTAGCACGGAAAATTATACTTTGCAAGGCAGTTCTAAGCGGCAAATTGGAAGGCCTACAGGGTGGGTACGACTGTCTGGATTAAACACAATGGTCGACTTACAAATCAAATCAATTGGATGCTTGTATTTTTATATGCAAATATTGGGTTACTGAACCTGTAGTAGCTGGTAATCCAAGGTGTCTTCGATATTTGCACAGATTCAAAAACTCACCTTTGGGTGCCATCAAGAAAGAAGACCGGATTATTTTTCCGGTCTTCTGTGTTTGAGGTTTTGGTTTTAGTTGTTGCGGCCAACAAGCCAGTTGATGATTAGTTCTTTTTCTTCAAGGCTGATTTTTGCGCCATAGGCAATCATCCTGTCTAAGGTTTTGGACCACTCTACAGCAGTTTTATTCTGTGAAAGGATGAAATCCAAGGTGTGCTGGGTTCGGGCCTTCTCAAAGATCAGGGCCTCCATTTCAGCATCGGTCAGGGTGGTTGGGGAAGCTGCATCTGGTTTAGCGCTGCCATCGACCGTGGATGAGGAATCCGTGCCTATCGGATAAGCCACTGATGGTTCAGCAACTTCCACAGAGGACGTAGCCGTTAAAGGTGGAATAGTAGGGTCAAGGCTAACTGCAGGTTTTGGACTGCAAGCTGCCAAAATAAGAATAGGGAGGGCAAGCAGGAGGAAAATTTGTCTCGTTTTCATAGTGTTTGTCCTTTCGCTTGCCTGATTTTATGTGGTCAGCCGATCGATTTCAAGCATGCCGATTATACAGGTATTACAAATTACCTGGATAATCGGTTGTGCGATTGGTTTAGGATTTATCTAATCGGACGCGCAACGGAAGCCGAGATTCTTGCTGTTATGGAAATCCGCGTCGAAACTGCGTGCGCTAATAAGCAAATTGAGTGGGGCGCTATCCCAGCCGCCTCCGCGCACTACCCGGTAGAGATCTGAAGGTCCACCTGTAAGGGCTTCTTCAGACGCACCAGGGCGATAATCTGTGACGTAGCGGCTTGCAGTCCACTCCCAAACGTTGCCGGCCATATCCAGAACGCCGTATGGGCTGGCGCCTCCTGGATAACGGCCAACTGGCTGGGTGTCGTCCGTGCAATTATCAAGACTGGTGGCTTGCCGGGCGTTGGTTATGGCGCAATCGGGGCTTTCATCCCCCCAGGGGAAGGTATTGGGTTTTTCAGCGCCGCGGGCGGCTTTTTCCCACTCGGCCTCAGTTGGCAGGCGTTTGCCGGCCCAAGCGCAATACGCCTCCGCTTGCTTCCAGGAGACGTTCACCACCGGGAAATCGGCAAATTGTGGATCATCGTAGTAATGTTCGCGGGTTTCTGAAGATGCAGAGCTGGGATCGGTGCAGGCAGTAGCCTGAACGCACTCAGCGTATTGGGCATTGGTCACTTCGGTTTTGTCGATCTTGAATTCTGGCAGCTCCACCAATTGTGAAGGCAGCTGGTCAGATAAGCAGCTCAGGCTATTGTTGTGGGCAGGGTCGCAGCCAAGAAAAAGGGCTCCTGCTGGGATGGTCAGCATTTCTGAAAGACCAGTAGCTTCTTGAGGAGGAGCGACTTCATCAGATGGCACCACTTTAATTGGTGGTTGGCCAACTTCGCCGGGGACGGGCATTGGGCCGGTCTGGCAGGCGCTCAGCAGCAACAACGCGCAGACGATCAATAAAAGAGCGGTTTTCATATGCATACTCCTTTCCGGGCGATTGCATGTAAAAATTTCCTCACTTTGATTATATGATGCAATTATTAACAATCCGAGGAAGAAAACTGAGCTTAGTGAGCAAAAAATCTGACATTTCAGCATAAACTACGGGAATTGCGAATATCGAGGTTGGAATTGATGTATAGAATAAACTATTACTCTCGTATATGGGAAGTATCAAAAAGAGTTTTTTGAGAAGTTTGGTTTTCGTAGAGGATGGTCAAATTAAGATCTTCTTCGAGGTGGAGGCTAAGCTTGGTGATTGTCTTCAGTCTGCAGTGCATATTTGTCTAGAAAACTAAACTCACTGGTAAAATTATCCCATTACCTTAAAAAAAACTTCAAGCGCTTGTTTGTCGTGCCATCTTGACATTAATAATTAACAGTTAATTGACCCAGTCAGAAGAAGAGGGTTTTCTGTAAATGATGAGAGAACGACTTTATTCCACCTTAGATGCATTATTACCTGTTTTTGCCACGTTAGCCGCTTTACTGGTTGGCGCCTTGCTATTGTTAGGCCTGAGAGTCAATCCAATTGAAGCTTATAGCGCGTTGTTCAAGGGTGCTTTCGGCAGCTGGAATGCCATCGCGGAAACACTCGTCAAGGCTGTGCCTTTGCTTCTCGTGGGTGTGGGCATCTGCATTGCCTACAGGGGCAGCGTCATCAATATTGGTGGTGAAGGGCAGATGATTATTGGCGGCTTGCTGGCTACCTGGCTTGGCTTGAGCATCACCAATTTGCCGGGTTGGCTGATGATCCTGATTGCCATGCTGGGCGGCACTCTGGGTGGAGCAGTATGGGGTGGCATTCCGGGTATCCTGAAAGCCTACTTCAATGTCAATGAAATTTTGAGCACGGTGATGATGAATGCCATTGCGGTTCAGATCATGAATTTCTTGTTGCGTGGACCCATGATCGACCCGATTCAATCCAAATTAGCCTCACAGATTCCTCAAACCGCACGTCTTGACCCTGCCTATCACCTGCCCCGATTGGTGCCGACACGTCTGCATCTTGGTCTCTTGATTGCGGTTCTTTTGGCCGTGCTTGTCTACATTCTGCTCTGGCGGACCACGCTTGGCTATCGCATCCGCGCGGTTGGGCAAAACCAACCAGCCTCAAAATATGGTGGCATTGATGTGAAAAAACACATGGTGCTGGCTTTGCTCTTTAGCGGCGCTTTCGCTGGTCTTGCCGGCATGATGCAGGTTTATGGTGTCAATTACCGTATGATCACGGATGG
>CAYMNM010000090.1:0-8438 GCA_964391795.1 uncultured Anaerolineaceae bacterium
AGCTAAAGGTATAGCCCTTGCCACGCTCCTCAATAGTGGTAAAATACCTTCCTATTCAGTGGGGGCTCGTCTAATGGCAGGACAGCAGACTCTGAATCTGTATGTAGAGGTTCGACTCCTTTGCCCCCAGCCTAACAGAACACTCCCAAAGGAGTGTTCTGTTTTTTTGGGCTTTATAATTAGGGTATGGCAATTAAAACCACAAATGACCACACGATAGCCCGTGAACGATTATTCCCCCCCTCCCTTGGGCTGATTGTCTTTTTGAGTGGAATGGGGACCATGATGTTGGAGTTTGCGGCCTCCCGACTGTTAGGAAATGTATTCGGCACAAGCAATCTTGTTTGGGCAGTCATTATCGGGCTCATTTTAGTCTATCTGACACTAGGCAATTGGCTGGGAGGAAAATGGGCAGATACCTCACCTCGAGTTGAGACCTTAGGTTTTGTACTGGCTTGTGCTGGATTAAGCACTGGCATCCTTCCGTTTATTGCCCGTCCAATATTACGGATTTCTGCAGAAGCTTTTGATGCACTGGACATAGGTTTGTTGGCTGGCACTTTTTTGAGTGTGATTGTGCTTCTAATCATTCCAGTAACTTTACTTGGAATGGTGACGCCTTTTGCTCTGCGGCTGGCAATCAAGACAAGTGAAAACTCGGGAAAAGTCTCTGGTGCTTTGTCTGCGATTTCCACCTTAGGTTCGTTTATTGGTACTTTCGTGACCGTGTTGGTGTTGATCCCTTTGATTGGCACTTACCGAACCTTTCTCCTAACTGCTATCGTTTTGCTTTTACTCGGTTTGGGAATTTTTTGGATAAAGAAAAAATTTAAGCATCTGCTCCTTTTTGGAATAATGTGGGTGACAATCGTTGTGCTGGCAATTATTGGCATAAAAGGTTTTGATAAATCTTCAACGGGTTTGATCTACGAAAAAGAGTCAGCTTATAACTATATTCAAGTACTGCAATACGGAGATTTTCGTTTTCTGCGATTGAATGAAGGTCAGGGGATGCACTCTATCTATAATCCAAACCAGTACTTCTACGCTGGTCCCTGGTCTCAGGCATTGATTGGCCCTTTTTTTAATCCTAAAACTGAAATTAGCGATGTTAAGCGCATAGCTTTAATAGGTCTGGCTGCGGGAACAAGCGCTAGACAAGCAAGTGTTGCACTTCCTCAAGCTAATGTTGATGGGTTCGAGATAGACCCCGCGATTGTGGACATTGGTCGAAAGTATTTCGGCATGGATCTGCCAAACCTGCAGGTGATCGTTGGAGATGGTCGCTGGGAGATGGAAAAGAGTGATATTAGATACGATTTGATAAACGTAGATGCATACCGCCCACCTTACATACCCCCTCACATGGTTACCATTGAATTCTTCAGAATGCTTGAAACTAAGCTTAGCCCTAATGGGGTCGTTGCCATAAATGTGGGCAGGGGCGGAAATGATCGTAGCCTCGTAGACGCATTAACAGCAACGGTGGGTCAGGTTTTGCCCAATATGTTTGTGGTAGATTTACCAGAATCGCATAACTCAGTGCTGTTTGCAGCAAAAAACTCAGACGCCAGTTGGGAAAATCTGGCGAAGAATCAAAATAGCATAGTTTATGCACCAGAAGACAATGAACGACTTTTATACTCAGCTATTCATATTGCCTTGAATAACAAAGCCTCAACCTCAGCTAATGGCATGATATTCACAGATGATTTGGCGCCAATAGAGTACATGACTAACCGTATGGTGCTGGAATACCTTGATAGTAATGAAACGGAGTTACCTTGAAGACTAATCCAAGTAAATACTTTGCCATTTTTATTGCGATTTTCTTACCATTCATCATCATTATGGGTGGAGTGAGAATATTGCTCTCATTTAATTACCCAGGTTTTCAGTATGGTCTAATCGGTTTCCCTGAGGATACTTTGGGCTACTCGCGTGAGGAGCGGACAAAATTGGCAGAAGCAACCATGCACTACCTCACCTCAAATGAAAAAATCACCAGTTTAATTGAAATAGAAGATAGCCTGGGCAAGAAGGTATATACACCCGATGAACTTTCTCATCTTCAGGACGTGAAACAGGTTGTTGAGCTTGCCAGCCTGGTTTGGTACATAGTTTGCGGACTCTCCATAGCGTTTTTGATCTGGATGCTGGTGACCAAAAGTTGGAGTCAACTCCGTTATAGTTTATTCTGGGGAGCCATCCTGACACTTGTCTTGATGATTGCGGTTGTCTCATTCACTATTCTAAGCTTCAATTCTTTGTTTGAAAAGTTCCACACGATCTTCTTTCCTCAGGGAAACTGGACTTTTTCTGCGACCAGTGGATTGATCCGGTTGTTCCCACTTCCACTGTGGCTAAATGCCTTTATCCTGATATCAGTATATGCGTTAATTATTTCACTGCTGTTGGTTCTAATTTTCTGGCCACGCAAGAAAACGCCAAAGGTATACGAACGTGTGGTTCCAGTGGCAATTCCGTCTTCAAAGCAGACAACCAACATTCCCAGTATGGCCACACCTATTAATCCCTTCATAACCGAAGAAAAACCGCAAGAAATTGTTAATAGCCCGGAATCAACAGCGGAAATTCCCAACCCCACAAGTGAGCTTTATCCTCCTGAAGGTGGAACGGGTCTGCCGGATAGCATCAGTGAAGATCCAGAAAATTAATAGTTCATACAGACTTTAAATAAAAAAGAGACTGCAATTTGGGTTGCAGTCTCTTTTGTAAGTCAATTCTTACATCACAGCAGGTGGATTCTCAGGATCCGCATTAGGATCAAAGATATGGTAATTTTCCATATTGAACAGTACCTGAGTGTCATCACCGTATTTGGCTTCGGTTCGCGGGTCTACACGGGCGATAAAGCTGTGTTCACCGTTTACCAGGTAAAGCAAGATTTCATTTCCCATCAATTCAGTTACATCGACTTTTGCGTCAACTGGTTCAGGAATGATACCAGGAGGAGCATAGAGTGGTGAATGGATATCCTCAGGGCGAAGGCCAAAGATAATGTCTTTACCGACGAGGAAAGCAAGGGTTTGCTTATCTTTGTCTGGGATGCGAACCTTGAAGCTGCCCAGATCAGCGTGATACTGGCCTTCAGATTCGATCAATTTGCCCTTAAAGAAATTCATAGCAGGTGAACCTATGAATCCGGCCACAAAGAGGTTGGCTGGGTGGTCGTACAACTGCTGAGGGGTATCAAGCTGCTGTAATTTGGCCTTGCTCATCACTGCGATGCGATTGGCCATGGTCATAGCCTCAGTCTGATCGTGGGTGACGTAGATGAATGTGGTCTGCAAGCGTTTGTGAAGCTTGCTCAGTTCAGCCCGGGTCTGGACGCGAAGTTTGGCATCCAGGTTGGAAAGAGGCTCATCGAAGAGGAAAACTTTTGGCTCACGCACGATCGCACGACCGACAGCCACACGCTGACGCTGGCCACCTGAGAGTTCCTTGGGTTTGCGCTGCAGGAAGCTTTCGATTCCTAAAGTTTTCGCAGCGATTTGGACGCGTTTGTCGATATCCTCTTTGGACATCTTACGCAGTTTGAGCCCGAATGCCATGTTGTCATAAACAGACATATGCGGGTAGAGGGCATAGCTCTGGAAGACCATTGCGATATCGCGGTCTTTGGGGGCTACGTCGTTGACAACCTGGTCGCCAATCAGCACTCGGCCTTCAGAAATCTCCTCAAGGCCTGCCAGGCAACGCAGGGCGGTGGTTTTGCCGCAACCTGAAGGGCCAACCAGCACGAGGAATTCTTTATCCTCAATTGCCAGGTTAAGATCCTGCACAGCTACAACATCACCATACTTTTTCCAAACATGATCGTACGTAACACTTGCCATAAAATTTCCTCCAATCTTGAACGAATATAGTGGCTTCATTATACGCTTATTGGGAAAAAAGGGTTAACAAAAAAAGCCCCTTTGTTAACAAAGGGGCTCTGAGAAACAAATTTATTACTATTTGATTTCTTCGAACTGATCTTTACCAGCGCCGCAATCAGGACAAACCCAATCCGCGGGGAGATCTTCAAATGACGTTCCAGGTTTGATCCCTTGTGAAGGATCACCTTTGGCAGGGTCGTAGATGTATCCACAGGCGATGCATTCGTATTTAGACATTTCTTTCTTTTCCTCTTTCTTTTCTGGTTCTGCCTTTGGGGCATTTTTTTTGATAGCAGGATTTTTCGCCGAACTAGGTTTGTTAGTACGTAACTTGGGTTTTTCCGAAGATTTCTTAACAGTCGTTGGCATGAAAATCTCTCCTTAATTTGTGATCAATTATACAATACTCCAATAACCCTCAGACAAAAATAAAAGGTTATCTATTGTGTAGTACATGCTTGCGGTTACAATTGTGCAGCCTATGGAAAAGCGCCACATACCCCTCCTCGATATGACTTCTGGTGAGATTGCTACAGTCATAGCGATAAACTCGCACAAGCAGGCAATATTAAAATTGCATCAGCTTGGGATCCGTATTGGCGTAGATATTGAAGTGCTTCGGCGGGCACCGCTGCATGGCCCGTTGCTTGTTAAGGTTTCAAACCGTGAAATAGCCATTGGATACGGTCTTTGTTCAAAGATTATCGTTGGAGTTGAACATTGAAATTTTTGCTTATCGGACAGCCAAATTGCGGTAAAAGCACGCTTTTTAACCAGGTCTGCGGGTACAAAGTAGAAACCGGCAACTTCACAGGTACAACGGTTACTTTTACGGAAAGTCGTGTTCGCCTGAAAGGCGACGTGATTGGGCTTGTGGATTTACCAGGCACCTACACCTTGGCTGGTAGCAATGCTGCAGAACAAGTTGTTCTTGAGTATCTTCTGAGCCATGATGATTATGATTGCATCATCAATGTAGTGGATGCTTCTCATTTAAGTTTACACCTCGGTTTAACAATGGAGCTTTTGGAACTTGGGCGCCCTATGATCCTGGCACTCAACTTGATTGACGAAGCTGACCATATGGGAATTCAAATCAGAGTGAAGGAACTTTCAGCGATTCTTGGGATTCCTGTTATTCCCATGATTGCCAGTAAGGGGCGGGGGATTAAAGATGTTTTTCTTTCTGCTTATCAAATTGCGCTACAGAAACCTGTTGTCAACCGTCAGTTTTACCAGGCTGATCTCGAAAAAAGTATTGGCTTAATCATCCCTTTAGTAGCAAACTTGGATTCACCACTGAATTCTGAAGCACTGGCAATCAAACTTGTTGAACAAGATCCATTGGTGCGCTCACACTTAACAAGCAAAGCGCCTGAAGTAGTTAAAGAATCAGACAGGATTGCGGAGCTTCTGGAAGCTAATGCCAACTTGGACCCAGGCAGCAAATTAAACCTTGAGCGCAACAAAGCTGCAAGTTCGATAGCCAAAAATGTGATCGTGCTGGGTACTCGAAAGCTTACACTGCGAGACAAACTTGATAATTACCTTTTGCATCCAGTTTGGGGCTATGTTTTTCTCTTCCTAATTCTCTATCTATTTTTTCAGGCCGTCTTTCAGGTTGGTGGATTGATAGAAGAACCGCTCTTAAACATGGTCAGCTCTTTGGAAATTATGATCATTGGTTTGCTTGAACCGAGTAAATTGATGAGTGAAGTGATTGTTGGTCTGATTCAAGGAATTTCCGGTGGATTGGCGATTGTTTTACCTTACTTAATCCCATTTCTTCTGGGTTTGGGTTTTTTAGAAGATTTAGGCTATCTACCTCGTGTAGCTTTTTTGATGGATGCGCTTATGCATCGCATTGGATTACACGGAGCAGCAATTGTGCCCTTTATTTTAGGATTCGGCTGCAATGTGCCTTCGATTATGGCTACGCGGACGCTCGACAACAAAAAAGAGCAATTTATTGCCGCTGCCCTCGCCACCTTGGTTCCATGCTCGGCAAGGCTGGCGATTGTCTTTGGTTTAGTGGCTTTTTACCTGGGACCGCTGGTTGCATTAATCATCTACCTAATGGTCTTCTTTGTGATTGCTCTGACTGGAAGACTGCTTTCCAGAATGCTACCAAAGGATTCTCCAGGCATGATTCTTGAGATACCTCCTTACCGCCAACCAAGTCTGCAATCGATTCTGAATAAGGCATGGTTTAGGATAAAAGAATTTCTCGTTGAAGCCTGGCCTGTCTTGATCATTGGGTCAATTGTCTTGTCCTTGATGAATGCTTATAACCTAACACGTTATTTCAACACAGTCACCTTACCTATGACTTGGCTTCTGGGGCTACCAAATGAAGCAGGGGTACCTTTGATTTTTGGCGTTTTACGAAAGGAACTTTCACTGATCATGCTGGGGCAGGCTTTGGGTAGTATGGACTTCAGAAGTGTTCTCAGCCCGGTTCAGATGATCACTTTTACGGTGTTTGTTATTTTTTACATGCCTTGCCTGGCAACAATCGTAACCCTTCACAAGGAGCTTGGACACAAAGCCATGTGGAATATAATGGGAATTACACTCTTGATAGCAACCATAACAGCTTTGTTCGCTCGAGGGGTAGCAGGCTTAATCTATTAACAAGGAGAAATCATGTCTGAAGAAATTAACAACTTCCTAAAAACTATTGTTAACCCATTTCAATTAGAAGGTGAAAACCCTGATTCGACTGTACTTTTCAATCTTACTGGTGAAAACGGTGGTGTTTACCACGCCGTGATCAAAGACAACGTGGCCACCATCTCCGAAGGAGCGATTGAAAACCCAACGTTGACTCTCACAGCTGATTATGACGATGTAAAGAAAATGCTGACCGGAGAACAAAATCCAGTTGCAGCATTCATGACGGGAAAGATCAAATTGCAGGGCGATTACATGCTTGCACTCAAGCTGGTTAAAGCAATCAAATTGCCATAAATCTATACTAAGGCAATAATCCCCAATCAGCGCCTTGGGAATCCGCGTCCATCATCGTGGGATCCCAAGGCTCTGTGCTAAATTCAACCTCAGTGGGAACCCCAAGCACTTTTTCAGCCTTCAGGCGTGCATCCTCCAACATGGAAGGCCCATAAGGGCAGAACGGAGTGGTAAGAATCATCTTGACGTGACCTTTACCTTCAGAAATCCAGATATTTCTCACTAGTCCAAGCTCTATGATAGTCAGGCCTAATTCGGGGTCCAACACTCCTGCAAGCATATCTTCAAGATCGGTGTGCAACTTAGGGTGGCTCTTATCGATATCCCATACGTAGCGCGGTTGGTTGTTTTGATCAGTATCGTCTAACATTTTAATTCTCATCCATGTTTATTATGAAGGTACATTCTTTGTCGCCTGAAAGCATACATCCGACCTGGTGAATGGGTTTACCAAGCAATTCAGTATACATGACCTGATCTACCTGGCAAATTTCCGGATGTCGAAGGCCAATACGGTGATAAGGACAATTTTTATTATGAATAGTTATTGTGTTACCTTGCCGTTCATGGCTGATTCTAAAACCGCCTTTTGCCATTTTGAGACTGATTTCAGAAAGCTTGTTTTCGATTGGAAGATTTGGATCACTGATTGTGTTTGTCTCAGCGATTTGTTGACCAACTTTTACCATGATAGATTCAAATTGATCTTTTGGAAGTTCAGTGCCCATGACATCCAGGATGAGGTTTGTGAGCCCGAGATAATTAGATGGGAATTGCTCATAACCCTTATCACTCAATTTATAAATAAAGCGTGGACGCCCAACCCCATGACGTTCTTCCTCGGCCGTAATCAAACCTTCGGCTTGTAGGTTGATCAGGTGGTGCCGGACAGAAATTCCATTTATGCCTACCACATCAGCCAACTCACCAATGGTAGAACTGTGTTTATTCAGCAATGTATTGAGGATGCGTTCCTTTGTGCTTCTCATAAAACCTCAACTTTCGTGGAACGGATGGGGAGAAGTATACAATAATTATGATATATTGTCCATTTATTAATTTATTAAAGAGGCGTTAAGTAGGTGTATAATTGAAAAAAAATAGGAGTTGCAGATGACAAAAGTAATCGATATTGAAGGTGTAGGACCTGTTTACGCCCAAAAGCTGCAAGACGCAGGCATCAGTACCGTTGAAGCTTTACTCAAAGCTGGGGCTACTCCCGAAGGTCGGAAAGAACTTGCTGCTAAAAGCGGTATTGATCAGGATAAGGTTTTGGATTGGGTAAACTTTGCAGATCTTTTCCGGATCAAGGGTGTTGGTTCAGAATATTCCCAACTGCTCGAGATTGCTGGTGTAGATACTGTTGTTGAACTTAGCAAACGTGTACCGGCCAATCTATTCAAAAAGATGGCTGAAACCAATGCTGAGAAAAAACTCGTTCGACGTGAGCCCAGCCTTAAGGAAGTTGAATCCTGGGTTGAGCAAGCCAAGAAACTTGACCGAGTGATCCAATACTAATTCAATCAAGGGTACAAAAAGACTGTGGTGATTGGCCACAGTCTTTTT
>CAYMNM010000091.1:0-8333 GCA_964391795.1 uncultured Anaerolineaceae bacterium
CGAAGACAACAAAACTTGGTTGAATCGAGCAACCGACGAGATTATGTGCCGCATCGCGGTGTTACTACCCGCTGAACGTTGGGGATTTTACGCTGACCATCCAAGATTGAGAGAATTGCTGGCTGATAAGAAAAGCGCACAAACTGAGGGTAACGATGATTCCAATTAAGGACAACATTCGCAGCAGACGATTTGCCTTTGTAAATTACGGCTTGATTATCTTGAACGTGATTATATTTGGCATTCAGTTAATGCAAGGCGCCAATCTCGAATCCTTTGTCAACCGTTATGCATTTATTCCAGGACAGATCAGCACCGGGTTGGATGCAGGTGATTTCCTGCGTGTTTTCACAAGCATGTTCATGCATGGGGGTTGGATGCACTTGATCGGCAACATGCTTTATCTCTGGATCTTCGGTGATAACGTTGAAGATGCACTGGGTCATTTTGGCTACCTGGTTTTCTATTTATTGGCAGGGGTTCTGGCTGCCTTTGCGCATTTCTTTTTCAATCCGCAGTCGGTGGTACCAACCGTGGGGGCCAGCGGTGCGATAGCTGGTGTGCTGGGGGCTTACCTGGTTTTTTATCCGTCCAGCCGGGTTTACACCTTTATCCCAGTCGGCTTCTTTTCACGTTTGACCCTGGTACCATCATTTGTGGTGCTCGGTCTCTGGTTTGTGCTGCAACTCTTCAATGGTTTTCTTTCCATTGGCGCTGCTGATCAAGGTGGTGTGGCTTTCTGGGCTCATATCGGGGGCTTTGTTTTCGGTCTGCTGATTGGTTTGCTTTTCAAGAGCAGAGCAGCTGCACTTCCACCCAGCCGCCACTGGTAAAGTTTGGACACGGTTTTTTCGACCAGTTTGATTAGACATTGCACCAGATTGATAAACAAAAAGCGGGCAAATCTGCCCGCTTTTGATATCAAGGATTCGTTTCACAATTATCCCAGGATTTGATCCCTGATTTCACCCCAGCGCAGCGCATCGCGGATGCCATCCGCAGTTGTTTTCTCAACCTTCCAACCCAGCAGGCGGTAAGCTTTGTCTGCGTTTGCGTAAGCACCGGCCACATCACCGGGCCGGGCAGGTTTGATTTCAAGCGGAATTTTGCTGCCAAAAACCGTCTCAAAATCTCGCACGAACTCTTTGACCGTTACACCTTGTTGAGAGCCTAAATTAATGACAGTGTAATCAACATCCTCGGATTTGCCTTCTTCAATTGCTTTATCAAAGTTAAGGACTGCTTTCAGATGGGCTTGTGCGAGATCCCAAACGTGCAGGTAGTCGCGGATTCCGGAACCGTCACGCGTAGGCCAATCTACACCGGTTAGATGGAAAACTGGTTCTTTACCCAAAGCAACCTGCACCAGTTTGCCAATGAGGTGACTGGGGTTTTTAACGTGCAATCCAGTGCGCAGCTTGGGGTCAGCTCCTATAGGGTTGAAGTAACGCAATGCAATCGCTTTGAGCCCATAAGCCCTGCAAAAGTCCTTGAGAATCATCTCCATCATGTATTTGGTGCGTGCGTACGGACTAAGCGGTTTAAGGGGCGATTCTTCGTTGACCATGAAATTGGGCACGACGTCGTAGATCGCCGCGGAGGAACTGAAGACTACCCGTGGGTGACCAAGTTCGGCCAGGGTTTTGAAAAGCTCCATCGATTTGACCACGTTGTCTACGTAGTAATTGTAGGGGTCCGAGACTGAATCCGGCACAACAATTAGAGCCGCGCAATGGATGGTGGCAAATATATCGGGGTGGTCCAGGAATATCTTTTCAAGAGCAGCTCGATCGGCTATGTCTGCCTGATAGAAAATACGATTACGCACAAAGGCTTTTGGGCCAGTGAGCAGTGAATCAAGGATGATGGGTGTGTGGCCGGCATCTTCCAACGCAGAAGCAATCGTACTGCCAATATATCCGGCACCGCCGGTAATCAGAACTTTCATAGCACCTCCAAAAATCTCGCTAAGTATAACATTCCCAAGGAAAGGGCATTTTCAGGCTACCAGGGCGGCCATCAGGAACCAAAAGACGATAGTGACGAAGATGGCCCACTCAGCAACAGCCATCTTCCAGACGCGTGGTCGGGTTTGCTCAAGGGGTTGAAGCGGCTGATCTTTAGGTTTTGTACCATGACTCATCATAATCAGGAAGTTGCTAAAGGCTAAAATAGCGGGCAGCCCAGCCAGGGCAAGCGTTCTGGGAAGTATCTGGTTATCCTGTGGCTGGAAGGCAATTGCAATGGTGAAAAACAGCACCATCAGCAGGCCGGCACGGAAAAAGGTGACCGCCGCGATGCCGTGGGGTTTCAGGCGATCCATCGAAAAGACACCAACCAGGGATAAACTGAGCGCGGTTATCACGCCAAAAACCAAGCCAATCATTGCCCACAATCCAGACAGAATGAGCCCGAGATTGATCGTCGCTGGTAAGAGCAGTATCCCACAAAGAATCAAGCCCCAATTGAAAGCCCAGGCGCGTTGTGAAACACCCCGTTCTCCAAGTTCCGAAATAAAATGATTCAGAGCTGAATAAGGCTCATCTCGTTTTCCACGGTAAGCGCTGCTGGCAATCCAGACACCTGCTACCGCAAGGACGCAACCAAGCAGTCCGGCAACCTTGAACAAAATGAGCCTGGTAATAAAGTTCATACCTTACCCTCCTGAAAATCAAAGATAAAAAATCTCTGGTTCCAAACTTGTCTTGCGAACTGATTTTGAAAAACTCCCGCAATGTTGCGGGAGTTTTGAGTGACTTAGGCAAGCTGCTTTTTCAACTGCTTTTTGTAGGTGATGGACTTCATCACCTCAGCGGTTACAGCTGGTATGAAGATAAGGGGCAGAATTTCAAGCCAATGGGCTGGGGTCATGGTCATGGTGTTAAAAATTTCCTGCAGAGGTGGCACATAGATGGTGATGAGGACCAGTACCATGGAAGAGAGCACTGCCATGTTCATCTTCGGGTTGCTGAAGATGCCAATCTTGGTCAGCGGATAATACTCAGAGCGCGCCGTGAAAGCCCTGAGCAGTTCACTGAATGAGAGGGTGACGAAAGCAAAGGTTTCGGCTTCCTGAATGCCCCCCTGATGCATGCCCAGGAAGTAAGCCCCCAGAACTGCCGCGGTGATGGCAATGGTCTGGACGATAATGCCATTGCGCATGAATTTATTGATGATAGGCTCTGATGGTGGCCGCGGAGGTTGCTGCATAATGTCGGGATCGCCTTTTTCAACGCCCAATGCTAAAGCAGGCGCACCGTCCGAAACCAGGTTGAGCCAGAGCAGTTGGATGGCGGTCAGAGGTGCCGTCCAGCCGAAAAGGGTAGCCAGGAAGATAATCATGATCTCGCCGATGTTACAAGAGACCAGATAGTAAACAAATTTGCGAATGTTGGAGTAAATAACGCGGCCTTGCTCAACGGCATTTACGATGGAGGCATAGTTATCATCCGTGAGCACCATGTCAGCGGTTTCTTTGGCAACGTCTGTGCCTGTGATACCCATGGCCACGCCAATATCGGCAAGCTTGATCGCGGGGGCGTCGTTGACGCCGTCGCCAGTCATGGCAACGATTTCGCCGTTATCCCGCATGGCATTGACGATGCGCATTTTGTGCTCGGGGCTTACGCGGGCATAAACATCCGTAACCTTGACTGCTTCACGCATGTCGTCTTCATTGAGTTTATCCAAATCCGTACCGGTAAGCACTTTATGCCCCGACTGGATGAGGCCGATATCTTCAGCGATGGCCTTGGCAGTGTTGGGGTAATCACCCGTGATCATGACTGAGCGAATGCCAGCTGTACGGGCTTCGGCCATGGCAGGTTTGACTTCCGGGCGGGAAGGATCAATCATCCCAATTAGGCCGACGAAGATCAGGTCTTGTTCAAGCTCGGCTAAATTGGCATTGTTAGGTTCAATATCCACAATGCGGTAGGCAACAGCAAGCACGCGCAGGGCTTTGCTGGACATTTCGTCGTTTGCAGAGAGGATCTCCCGGCGCATGGCATCGGTAAGTGGCTCGGTGCTGTTGTCAATTTTAAGCTCATGACCGCAGAGGTTTAGGATAATATCGGGGGCACCTTTGACCGCCATGACATAGCCTTTGGGTTTTTCACCATCGGTGTAAGGGGAAAGGTCTGCTTGTAGTGGGTTTTCAACGCTGTGCACGGTAACCATGCGTTTGCGTTCAGAGTCGAAGGGAATTTCTTGTTCGCGGGGGTAAGACTCCCACAGGTCAGTATCTTGGCTGCCAGCTTTACGGGCGGCTACAAGTATGGACCCTTCTGTGGGGTCGCCAATCATGCGGTAACTGGGGTTGCCTTCGCTCTCGCCTACCTGTTCCAGACGGGCATCGTTGTTGAGAGTGCCCACCCAGAGGGCGGTGCGGATGCCGGGAAGATCCGTTAGGTCGACTTTTTGGTCGTTGAATAGGAACTCACCTTTGGGCTCGTAGCCTGTGCCGGTGATGCTGACACTGCGCCCATTGACCCAGATACGGGTAACGGTCATCTGGTTTTGTGTAAGCGTTCCAGTTTTATCGGTACAAATGGTTGTAACAGAACCTAAAGTTTCGACTGAGGCTAAACGGCGAATGAGGGCGTGACGGCTGACCATCTCGCGCATGCCGCCAGCCAGACTGATGGTAACCACAGCTGGCAAACCTTCGGGTACAGCCGCGATTGCCAGAGAAACAGCAATCATGAAGACCCCTACAAGGCCTTTTTGAACCTCGGGGTCCTCAAGGTGAATGCCGCCAAAGGCAGAAATGATGCGAATCGCGCCTATCACGAAGACCAAGCCACTAACAATCAATGCGCCAATTGCCAGGGTTTTTCCGAGTTGGTCAAGGCGTTTCTGCAAGGGGGTTTGTTCTTCTTCCACACTCTGCAGCATTTTAGCAATCAAACCCAGTTGGGTTTTCATGCCTGTGGTGGTGACGACACCCTGACCGCGGCCATAGGTGGCGACTGTGCCCATGAAGGCACTGTTTTGACGGTCGCCAATCGGGATGCCATTTTGCAGCAGGCTTTCAGCATTCTTTTTTGAAGGTACTGATTCCCCGGTGAGAGAGGCTTCATCAATGCTGAGGTTGACGGCTTCGAGCAAGCGCAGGTCAGCAGGGATAAAATTGCCGGCTTCGATAAAAACCATGTCACCAGGCACCAATTGGCTGGTAGGAATGGTCTGGCGATGCCCGTCGCGCATAACCTGGGCTTCAGGGGCGGCCATCTTTTTAAGCGCAGCCAAAGATTTTTCAGCCCGCGATTCCTGGATAATACCCATAACCGCGTTGAGAATGACGATCAGAATAATTGCGCCAGATTCAATCTTATCGCCAAGCGCGAAAGAAATGACCGCTGCGATGATGAGCAGCCAGATCACAAAGCTGTTGATCTGTGCCCAAAGCATTTGCAGAAAGGTGGTGCCTTTTTTCTGTTCGAGTTCATTCGGGCCGTATTCTGTAAGCCGACGCGCAGCCTCTTCAGAACTTAGGCCGGATTTTGATGGCACCTGCAGCTGTGATAAAACCTCTTTTTGGTCCAGGGCGTACCATGAGACTTCCACAGATTCGCTTTGTTCAGGTTTGACGTTTTTATTTTTTTCTGGCATTAAATTATCCTTTGAATGTTTTTAAACAACTCGACAATTATACCCAATTCCATTGCGTGAAACGGCCCTTCGACGTGGGTTTGGCTGGATATAATGGGCTGCCATGTGAGCCCTGTGCTAAAATCTATCCATGCAATGGAACCTATGCGGGCATGACCTGGCGATCGAATTTTTGCGTGAACATACCAAACCTGAGAAGATGCGCCAGGCTTATTTAATCACCGGCCCGGACGGGGTGGGGCGAAAAAGCCTGGCCCTGGCTTTTATTAAGTCCATTTGTTGCCAGCAAGCACCTGCCCCAGGAGAATTTTGCAATCAATGCACGACCTGCCGTCAGATTGATGCCAAGGCCTTCAGCGACCTGACGATTGTTGAGCAGGAAGTCGGCAAGGAAATTAAAATTGACCAGATTCGTGAGATGCAAAAGACACTCACACTTTCACCTTTTCAGGCTCCCAAGCGCTTTGTGCTCATTCCAAATTTTCAGAGAGCCACTGCTGGGGCTGCCAACGCCCTGCTGAAATCCCTTGAAGAACCGCCGCCCAGGGCATTGATTATTTTAACTGCCGACGCGCGCGAAAGTTTATTGGAAACCATCGCCTCACGTTGTGAACAGGTGCGCCTGGGACCCATGACTGTTGATGCCACCCAGGCTTTGCTCGCGAACCAGTTCCAGCTTGACAAAGATCAGGCCCGCCATCTTGCCCATCTGACTTCAGGCCGTATTGGTGCCTCCTTGCGATACCACGCGGATCCGCAATTTGTGGAAGCTCACAACGATGTGCTGGTCGAACTGGAAGATCAACTTGAGAAGAGTTATCGGGCAAGATTGCAATATGTGGATGAATTGATGCGTCAAAAGAATTCTTCACCCCGGGAGCAAGCTGGCAAGCTGGTCCCCATTTGGTTGGGCTTCTGGCGGGACTGCCTGATCAGGGCAGCCCAGGCAAACATTCCACTTGTCAACGCAGAACATCAGGAGTGGATTGAGAGAACCGCTAAGCAGATTCCACTTGACAAAATCCAAAAAATCCTCCTGGCGCACGAGCATGCCCTTGAACAATTGGAAGCTTACGCCAATGCTCGTTTGGTGTTGGAGAATTTACTACTGCTACCCCCGAGGTTATATTGACACAAGATTTACCCCGCCCTGCCACTGAGGGGCATGAGACAAAAATTTCACAGAAAACCCTCCCATCCGAGACACAGCGATCCCGGTTGAAAAGCCTTATGCTGGCTTGTTTAAAAATTGGCCTGACTAGCTTTGGAGCCCCCACTGCCCACATCGCCATGATGGAAAACGAGTTTGTGCGCAAGCGCAAGTGGATCAGCGAGGAACAGTTTCTGGACATGTTGGCTGCTGCCAATCTCATCCCCGGGCCAAATGCCAGCGAGCTGGCATATCATGTTGGGTACGTGCGAGCTGGCATACCCGGCTTGCTGCTGGGTGGTTTGTCTTTCATCTTCCCTGCTTTTGTCGCGTCGGCCATTCTGGGTATGATTTACGTCAAATATGGAGAACTACCCTTTATTGGCGGTTTGTTCTATTTTCTTAATCCTCTTGTTCTGGCTATCGTGGTGGATACCACCTGGCGGGTTGGAAAATCAAGCCTGAAGGGATGGGAACAATTTCTGATATTCGGATTGACGATTATTGCTTCTGTATTAGGGGGCGATGAAACACTCATCCTTTTAACCGCGGGAGCTTTGGGTATCTTGCTTCATTATTGGTTGAAGCAGAAAGTGCAAACGCCAAAGTCCTTGATGTCCTTTCTGCCTTTCCCTTTGTTTGGCCTTGTGCCAATCATCAACAATTCAGCCTTATTAATTGAAAATCGTCTTGTTCAGATATTTCTTTACTTTCTAAAAACCGGGGCTGTGCTTTTTGGATCAAGCATGGTGCTCTTTGGATTGATTCAGAATGACGTAGTCAACCAATTTGGTTGGTTGACCCAACAGCAACTCTCCGACGCGATCACTGTTGGACAGATAACACCTGGCCCGGTGCTTTCGGCCTCTTCCTTTGTCGGTTTTCTTTCAGGCGGTTGGGGCGGTGCAGCCCTGGCAACTCTGGGTGTCTTTCTGCCGGGCTTCATTTTGGTGGCTGTCACCGCTCCCATTTTGTTTAGGTTGAGAGAGTCAAAGATAGCCCAAAGTTTTTTAAGAGGTGTCAACGCCAGCGTGGTTGCCCTCATACTAATGGTCGCTATCAACCTGGCGCGAAACGGATTAGTAGACCTGTGGACGATAGGGCTCTTTGCTGTTGGTCTTTTTGTCCTGTTGAAGTTTGAATTGACCCCAGTCTATTTAGTGTTAAGTGGATTATTACTTGGGCTAATCAAGGCAGTATTCTTGAATTGAATGTAGAATTGCCCAGTTATGGAAGATATCCTCAAGATTCTCAACCCCCAACAGCAGGCCGCGGTTGCCGCACCTTCTGGGCCTTTGCTCATTCTGGCTGGTCCCGGTTCAGGTAAAACACGTGTTTTAACCTATCGCATAGCCTACCTGGTAGGGGTGCTGGGTGTACCGGCTTATCACATCATGGCTGTCACCTTTACCAATAAAGCGGCCAAGGAGATGGGTGCCCGGGTCAGCAAGATCCTGGCAGAAAAAGCGGATGGCATCTGGTTGGGTACTTTCCACAACCTGTGCGGGCGCATTTTGCGGCGCGAATCCGATCTGCTACCGGTGAGCCGCGATTTTGTCATTTTTGACGC
>CAYMNM010000092.1:0-8218 GCA_964391795.1 uncultured Anaerolineaceae bacterium
AGTAAGGAGCCTAATGCGCCTTTTTCCAAGAGAAAAAGTTTGATACTTGCAGGCCCAAGCGCAGCCAAATAAGCGCGGACATCAGTACCTGTTGTGATGAGCTGGTTCAGTAGAAGGTCAAACAATCCAACCACAACTGCCAGGGATAGCCCAGATAGGAGGGCTTGATATAGTTTTATTGCTGGCTTTTCCTTATCTGATGAGGCAGACCATCCCACAAATAACCCATAAAGAATCAGGAAAATAACCATAAACCGAACTTCCGGCAATCCTCCTCGGATGACATTCACACCAAACAATTTACTGAGCATGGTGGCTGCCATGGCCTCGAAATCGATTAAGACAAGCAAAATCATCACAATTCCAAATGTGATGCCTTTTTTTACACTGGTCGTAAACAAATTCCTGTTCATACTTTTTCCTCCGAGAGAACCTCTCCCAAAATACCGGAAGGTCTGAATATGAGAATGATGATCAGGATCACAAATGCTAATACATCCTTCAACTGGTAACTTATCCCGAGCGCGGTTGGACCAATCGATTCGATCAAGCCGAGCAGCATACCTCCCAGCATCGCGCCGGGAATATTACCGATGCCTCCCAAAACGGCCGATGTGAAGGCTTTGATGCCAGGTAGAAAACCGACATAGTAATAAACCAGCCCATTATGCAAGCCCCACATTACACCAGCGGCCCCAGCCAGTAAACCACTGATAATAAAGGTTTGGCTAATGACAGCATTGACATCAATACCCATCAAAGCCGCTGTTTGTTTGTCAGCAGCGACCGCGCGCATAGACTTTCCAAGTTTTGATTTTTTCACCATGGTGTATAAAGCAAACATCAGAATAATGGACATACTAAAGGTTAGTACACCTGTATAAGGAATGACCACTTGCGCGCCTGCAACGGTTACTGGCCAACCTTGACCGCGAGCAATCAACGCTGGATTTTTGTAATCTCGTACAAGAGGGCTGAACAAGAGTTGCGCAAGGTTTTGCAGAAAAATAGAGGCACCAATAGCGCTAATGAGTGGGATTAACCTGGGGGCTTTACGCAAGGGACGATAGGCAATTTTCTCAAGCAGGAAACCTGCAGTAGATGCCACACCCATACCAACAATAAAAGCAAGTAAAACCGCAAGTATAGGTTGGGCGTTGGACAAGCTGCTCACTTCACCGCTTGAAGTAGTGATTTTTACAGCGTTGGTAGCTTCAAAAACGAAGTAACCAGCGAATGTACCAATCATCATCACTTCGCCGTGCGCAAAGTTGATCATCCTCAAGATGCCATAGACCAATGTGTAGCCAATAGCAATCAGGGAATATACTCCGCCAATAACCAAACCCGAGATTAATAACCTAAACCAAATATCCGGGGTGTATTCGTTTTGAACAATGAGAACAGTATATAAGCGCCAAAAAATGTATGAAAGAACAATTACACCAAGTACCCATCTGACAATTTTAGAGAGCTTGCTTTTCTTATACCGTCGTGCTGGTCGAATTTCATTTTCCATGATGTGCTCCTCATCGGAGTAGCTTTAATGTCAACATGCAGGGAAGGAAGGAAGTTCCTCCCCTGCAGTTAACAATCGTAAATTAGTCTTAGTTCACTGGAACAAACTCACCGTTTTCCACTCTATGGAACTGCGGCCCTTCGGTATTGCAATCTCCAACTGGGGCGCAAGTGTAGGTGCCGCTGATACCAGTCCAACCGTTCAATCCACGCACAGCGTCAACCAGAGCGCCGCGGGGAATGTATAGTGCGCCATCATCGCCAAGAATTGCCACATCACCAACTTTTTCGATTATGGCTGTTGTGCAGTCGTAGCTATTCCAAGTGAATGGTGAAAGCTCTCCCGGACCAGCCCCATAAGCGGCTTTGTAAGCTGCATCAAAGGCTTCCTTTTCGGGTGTTTGAGGTGGTGTACGAGGGGTAGCATGGTAGGAACCTTCTCCATTGGCGCCAGCCCGGTTCAGGAAATCTGTGCCGAAGGTACCATCACATCCAAAGAAGACAGCCTTCTCAAGACCGGTCGTCTTCATCTGGTTTGCCAAAACGCCACCATCCTGGGTATAGCCGCCAAAGTAGATTAATTCTGGAGACTTCGCGGCAATTGTGGTCAGTACAGGCGTATAGTCTGCTTCTTTCGAGGTGATACCCACAAATTCGACCACTTCCCCGCCAAGGGCTTGGAACTCTTCATTTACAATCTCAGCCAAACCCTTGCCATAATCCTCACCATCATGCATTACAGCAATCTTCCGGAAGCCAAGTACATCGTAAATGTATTTAGCAGCGGCTTTGCCCTGTGTGGCATCGGTAAAAGGCACCCGATTAAATACAGCAGAACCTTTTTGGGTGAGAGCAGGATTAGTAGCTGAAGGGGAAAGCATGGGAATGCCTTTCGCCTCGTAGATCGGCATGGCAGCTGCAGTCGCACCCGAGAACAGATGACCAGCCACGCCAACTAAAGTTTGGTCTGCAACAAATTTGTTGGCAACCGCCGCTCCGCCTTCTGCGGTACCAGTATCATCCTCTGCAACCAGTTCAAATGAAAAACCGTGAAGAGGTTCAGCATCGGCAACAGCAATCTTGCCAGATTGTTCAGCATCGATGCCAAATGAGGCATCGCCACCGGTCATCGGAGAGCCCATGCCAATCTTGATCGTTTGACCAGATTCGATTTTGGCACATCCGAATCGATCCGCAGTGCACTGTGCTGGAACTTCAGAACCAGCTGGTGCAGCTGTGGGGGCCGTTGTTGCTACCGCAGCTGGGGCGCAAGCTGCAAGTAAGAGAACGGCAACCAATACAACTAACAAACCTTTACACTTGCTCATTTTCTTCTCCTATCTATATGATCTTTTTTATTGCGACCATTAATTGCAGATAACAAGAGAACTAAAGTGAAACAGAAAGTTTTTTGCTAAGATGTTGAGGACAATTAACTTGATGGATCAAAAACAAGTAAAGAATTGATGTTTACAAGACAATTATAACGGTAATATGAAGAAAAGATTCTGTGAAATTGAGTAAATTTTCGTAAATAGTAAACAAATAAATTGTACTCTGAAAAATACCAGTTGTAAATCAATTTTTTTAGCAAGATTTAAGGGTACTGAAAGACCAAAATCTGGTTAAGATCGTTGTGACTTCCAGTCAGCTACTTTATAGGAAAAATTTTACCATTAGCTATCGTTTAGTCTTCTTTGAATTGAGGGTGTCTTGTAAATGGAACTTTGGGAAAAAATCAACCCTTGTGAGCTTGACTTATAACAGAATTAATTATTTTTATTCGTTTCTTAAACCAATTCGATCGAAGTTCCGGGCAAGCCATACTTCATGCTACTTCTATTCTCATTGGTGAATTCAGGTTTTAGATAAATTTGCAAATCACAAACTGGAGATTGTGAACTGTAAGTGACAAGCAGAAAGATTTTACCCGATGAGGTAACTGGTCATGCTCATAGAGCCGTAGAGCAAGTCGCGGTTGAAAACCTCAATCGGTTCGCCATTATCCATTGCGCCTATCACGTAAAACAGCGGCGCTAAATGGTCAGGGTACGCCGCGGAAAGGGCCGCCCCCTCCAGTTTTTTCCAATTCAGTAGCGTGGCAATATTCCCAGAAGTAACCACATTCACCAAGGCATCATCAAAGGCCTTGCAGGGTGGATAAACAAGCTTTTCATCAAAAACCATCGCCCGCAGGTTGTGTACTTCGTTGCCGCTGCCAATGATCAACACGCCTTCATCGCGTAAAGGCTTGAGTGCCTGGCCAAGCGCGTACCAATGGGGCGTGCCCTCATGAGCATCAATGGAAAGCTGAACCAGCGGAATCTCTGCCCCGGGGAAAATGCGCATGAGCGGGGCGTAGCAGCCATGGTCGTATCCGCGCGAAACAGTTTTCACTTCAGCAACGTCTTCCAGCAATTCCTGAACACGTCCAATTAAATCCAGCGAAGTGCTGGCAGGGTAAACTTTTTCGTACATCTCAGCAGGAAAACCATACATATCGTAAATCATGGCTGGGTTTGGATCCGACTGAATGAGGGTGGCATCAGTGTACCAATGCGCAGAAACCATCAGGATGGCCTTGGGAGTAGCCAAGGTCATGCCGAGTTGGTCCCACTTCTCCGTCCAGGAACTGTCTTCGATGATGGTCATCGGGCTGCCGTGACCTATAAAAAGCATTTTTTGGCGTGTTTGCATACAACAAGTATACCAATCAGGGTCTTCATCGGAATCGCATGCACGACCCTGAACGCTTACTCGCACCCAGCCGTTTTCGACAGCCTGAGTGCCTAAAAATCCACCCCAAGCGGAACCTTTGCAGTATCATTAAGCGTCTATGAGAAAAATCATCTGATGGGATTAGATACATTATTTTTATTTCAGGCCCTTACCTTCGGTGCCATAGCCCTGGGGCTAATCTTCAGGAAACTTGGCCTACTGCACCCCAAAACGACGGATGTGCTGGGAGATCTCTTACTGAACCTGGCCTTGCCTTGTTCCATCGTAACTTCGTTTGTGGTCAAGTTTGACCAAAGTCTGGTGAGCGAGTTCCTTGTTGCCATCCTCATCGGTTTACTGGCACAGTTGCTTGCCGGTGTAGTTAGTACCTTCGCTTATAAAAAAGCAGGTCCGGAACAGCAAAAGATACTGAAGTATCCCACTTATGTTTCCAATTTTGGCTTCCTTGGCATCGTAATCGCTGGGGGCATGTACCCGCAGAACGGCACAATGTACGGGGCGATTGCCACCGTGCCGCTGCGCGTGGTGATGTGGTCAGTAGCCCTTTCCTTATTTACACCAGCCAAAAACCGCAAAGAAGCCTTCACGCGTGTGGCGTTCCACCCCTGCATGGTCGCGGTGTACATTGGCCTCTTGCTTCTGCTTACGGGGTATCAGCCGCCGGAAGTGGCGATGGAACTTTTAGACTCCATCGGTAAGACAGTCACGCCACTTGCCATGGTGTTGGTAGGCTGTTTGATTGCTGAAATTACCGATTTCAAGACTTTTTTCGACAAGCAGGTGCTCTGGTTCAGCTCACTGCGCTTGGTTATCCTACCAGCTATCATCTACGCAGGTTGCACGCTCTTCGGCATAGATGGCATCCTGAGAGGGATTTCAGTGATCTTCGCGGCTATGCCGGCTGCAGTAACGACAGCAGTTCTGGCCGCCAAATACAAAAGCGATACAGCCTTCGCCACCAAGGTGGTAGTCACTTCAACCTTGTTATCGCTTCTGACACTACCCTTTTGGGAAATTCTGCTCCTACGATAATCCACAAGCGTAGCCATTCCCAATCCCGAAGAAACAACCCGTAAGCCTTTACACGGTCTGGCATTAATCCCATTCTCAAGCCAAAATTGAAAAAAACCTGGAGATGAGCGTGATTACCTATAAATTTATCAAAGCAGAAGACCGGGCAGTGGCACTCGATCAATCCGGCAAGGAAGTTGGAGAATGCACCGTAACCACCAATCGAAAATACTGGAGCATTGACCACACTTACGTAAACCCAAACAACCGCGGCCAGGGCATCGCCCAGGGGCTCCTTGACGCCGTGGTTCAGGCCGCCAAAGAAGCAGGGGTTAAGCTGCAACCAGTGTGTTCATACGCAGTTAAGGCTTTCCAGGAGAATGCGGCTTACCAGTCCATTCAATATTAGTTTTCCCCTTGTTCGCAGCCTTCTGAAAAATCTTAGGGGCAAGAACGAAGAATATTCCCATGGCTTGCATATCCACAACAAACATGCAAGTCATGGATTGGGCAATCCCTTTATAATTGCCCCATGGTCTTTCGTAAACCCAAATGTTTTAAACGCATTAGCAAAAGCCTCCAAGCTTTGATGCTTACATACTGCCTTTTCAGCATGTTGGCCAGCCCAATGCAGATTTTTGCGCAAACCGAAACGCCGCCACCGCCTACTCAAACGAATAATCCGATTGTAATAACGCCGTACGTCACTCCGCAAGCCACACCAATAAGCCAGACGCTTCCCTCTAATTCCAGCCCAACCCTCACCAATGAACGACCCCAGGTGCAGCTGTCGGAGGTTGATTTTCGAGACTTCCCAGTGGTGCGTGGCACGTTTCAACTGCGCTGCCCCACCTGTGCCCCTGCTGCTCCATTAAGTGTTGAGCAGGTAAAAATCGCTGAAGACAAGATGGAAATTCAGGCTTCGGACCTACAGGCTGAATACACCGGCATTCACCTGATTTTGGCCATCAACCCAACTGCCTACTGGCTGAGTCACAACAATAAGTGGGTAAGCGCGCTGGATTACACTGGCCAGGCCCTCAAGCGGTTAATAAACCGGCCAGAAACCAACGGTTCTGACCTCTTCGAGTTCTACAGCAACCCTGACGTAAAGAAAACCGGCATGACCGATGGCGTGGGCTTCAGCGACCTTCTGAGTGAATACATCAAGACCGCCCGACCGTTGGAATCCTCCCAGGCCAGTTTTGAGGCCGCGCTTAGCGCACTGGAAAAGGACGACTCAGGTAGGGAGAAGTTTTTGGTCTATGCCTCACCCATCCCGGCTTACATCTACCTTGCAAACTTCCAGACGCTGTTAAAACGCGCGCAGGATGCCAGCATTCGGGTTTTCTTCTGGACAAATGACCCATTCAACATGTTACAGACCAAGTTGGGTCCAGACACATTGGCAGAAGTTGAAAAAACTGGTGGAGAAGTGACCCTTTTCAAGTATGAAATGGCGGTGCTGCCAAACCTGCTGGATAAATTGAAAGGCGCAGGGTATACCTACAAATTCAAATATCTCTCATTCTTGAGAGAAACGAGCAAGCCTAAGATCGCGGTGAGCATTTCAAGGCCAGGGGAAAAAGACTTACGCTCCAACATTGTGGAGAGCAGCCTGCAGTTGGTAGCCCCCAAAATTGACTTTATTGCCCCGCCAGAAACGCTAAACTTTTCGCTCAATCCTGATGGTAGAACTTACGATCCTGGCAGCCTGCCGCTCAATATTTCCATTGAATTTGTTGATGGCCATCCACGTAATTTGAAATTGGCGACCCTTTATCTGGATGGTTCCGTCGTGCAGAGAAATGAGAATGCACCGTTTGGCAGTTTTGAAGTTGACCTGCAAAACTTAATGAACAAGGATGCGCTCAAGTTTAGAGCCATTCTCGAAGATGAACTTGGGTTGAGTGCAGAGACTCCGAACCTGACCGTTAAACTTGAGATGCCAAAACCAGAAGATGCAGAAGGCAACGCTGTTGTTTCAGCGCAGAGCCCGTTGGTTTACGGCGCGGCCGGTTTGCTGGCCTTGATCGTCGGCAGCGGAATTGTGTTAACCCGCCGCAAGAAAACCCCTGCTCCAATACAAGTCGCTGAAGTAGAAGTTGAAACCGCTAAAGAGCAGAGCCCTGCAACCAAAAAGCCGATTGCCTTGATCCCGGAAAAAGAAAAACGGGTTGAAACTTACGAGCTTCAATCCATCCTGGCCAGCTTAAACCGCCTGGATAATGAGAACCTACCGGCAGCCGAAAAACCTGCCTTGGTGTTTGGTAGCAAAACATTGATCGGGCGCGATAAGACTCGCTGCGAAATTTGCTACGAAGACCCCTCGCTGGATGAAGTACACGCGGAGTTAATAATCGGGGAGGATGGCAATGCCACCCTAAGGGACCTCAATTCTACTGCGGGCACCTGGTTGGATTTCAAACCCGTGGGGGAGAAACCAATTCCCCTGCATCATCGCGCCATTCTTCAGTTTGGAAATATTCGTGTACGTTTCAACAGCCGCGACCGCGTTCTACCCCCGGGAGTCAAACCAGCTGATGCTGGCAAGCAAAGTAAGAAGTAGCGGGCGGTAAGGGGATAATTCATTTATCCTTATTTTTCTGTCATCCCGAGAAGAATCCGAGGAATCTTTGTTGCTCAGTCGGTCTTTTTCTCCAATCGATTCAGTAATCGTAGGACTGTCATCCCGAGGAGAATCCGAGGGATCTTCGTTGGTCAGTCGGTCTTTTTTTCTAAAGATGGACTATTTTCCATCAATTTCAAACATAGCGAAAAAATAGATCCCTCTTAAGTGAGTTCGGGATGACCAAGAAAATCAACAATTTATAAAGAAGATGGAGTGCTTTTCATCATTCTCTACCAGAGAAAATAAGATAATTCCCTCACAAGTGAGCTCGGTATGACCAAATATCGAGGATGACCAATAATTAACAGAGATAACATA
>CAYMNM010000093.1:0-8047 GCA_964391795.1 uncultured Anaerolineaceae bacterium
TGATGATACTGCTATTGGAACAAGTGCAAGGTTTTACAGGGTCCCCAGAAAATCCACAGGGGCATGGATTCATGGCAGCGATGAGCATAAAATCGGCCGGGAAGGTCAGCGTGCCGCTGGCACGGCTGATGGTAACCACCTTGTCTTCCAGGGGCTGACGCAATACTTCCAGGATGCGTTGACCAAACTCGGGCAGCTCATCGAGGAACAAAACCCCGCGGTGAGCCAATGAAATTTCCCCCGGATGCGGGATATTCCCTCCGCCCACCAAACCGGCATGGCTGATGGTGTGATGGGGTGCCCTGAAGGGGCGCTGCTGGATGAGGGCGGTTCCTTTGGGCAGCAGGTCGGAAATCGAGTAGATTTTGGTTACTTCCAGCGCTTCTTCCAGGCTCAGTTTGGGCAAAATGGAGGGCAAAGCACGCGCAATCAACGTCTTGCCTGCACCCGGAGCCCCTATCATGAGGGCGTTGTGCCCACCTGCGGCTGCCACTTCCACAGCACGCTTTACCTGGTCCTGACCTTTGATTTCAGAAAAATCGGTTTCAAAGATATAAGCCGTTTCCGGTTTGAATTCAGTTGGGTTGGCCAGGTTAAGCTGCTGCCCATTGGTCAGGTGGCTGTAAAGCGCAGCCAAATTGGGCACCGGGTAAACTTCTATTTCAGGGATCATGGCGGCCTCGGGGGCATCATCCACGGGCACAAAAAAGCGTTTAAAACCGGCAAGTTTGCCGGCCGCGGCCATGGCCAGCACGCCACGCACGTGCCTTACACTGCCATCCAATGAAAGTTCTCCAATGATCAGCGCATCCTGCACCGCTGCCTGGGGCAACTGCATCCCTGAAATCAATACGCCCACTGCAATCGGCAGGTCGAACGATGGACCTTCCTTACGCACCGTCGCTGGGGCCAGGTTTACTGTCAATGCCTTTCGGGGATAACTGAGACCGGCATTCTTAATAGCTGAATAGACCCGTTCCCGGGATTCTCTAACGGCTTCATCAGGTAAGCCTACAATGGCCATGTGGGGAAGGCCTTGCCCAAAATCTACTTCCACATCCACGATTTCGCCTTCAAGGCCGATCACTGTACATGAGTGAACATGAGCAAGCATAGGCTAAGTTTATGGGAAGGGTTCTCAAAAGTCAACTAAATATGGGGTGAAACAGGTCAAATTTATTTCGGGTAGAATTCACATTAGTAAGAGGTCGTGCATGCCATCTAAAAATAGATTTATCGTTTTTTTCAGCCTTCTGCTTTGTCTTTCACTCCTCCTGCAAGCCTGTGCTTCGATTGCTATTCCTGGTCCATTCTCCCAGCCGGCCATTCAACCACAGCCAGCCGTTGCTGTTGAAGCCACAGAACTCCTTCCGCAAACGACGCCCGTAATCCAGCCGACCTCAACAAAAGCGTTGCCTTCACCCACCTTTGCGCCCACCCCAACCGTACCCGCGCCTTGCCTTGTGCTTCACTCTGATTTGCCGAAGCAAATTAGCGCAAGCCTTAAGACGCTGCAGACAGAGTACCAGTGCCTTTCTGACGCGCAACCCCGCCACGAACTGACCTACCTGCCAACTGGCAAGCTTTCGCAGTGGATTTATGCTCTCGTTGCTCCTTTTAACACCGTAACCGACGATCTCTCCGTCGCGGAATTCATAGAATTCTGGAACGGGGTTACCGAAAAACCATTCACACAACTGGCCATGAGCGGCAGCACTAAAACCGCCATGATCTCACTCTTTGGCGACCCCAAAGCTGTGATCTCTGAACAAGCTGAGGGTGCCCTCTTGGATTATGCCTGGCAGACACCCGGCACTTGGGCAATCATTCCCTTCGACGCGCTTGAACCGCGTTGGAAAGTCATCAGCCTGGACGGCGACTCCCCCATTCGCACAAATTTCCAGGAAGAAAAATGGCCATTGCTGACTAATATCGGTCTTGCTAACCCTCAAAGCGCCGGACCTCTTAACGAAAAGCTGCAAGTCTTAATTCCTGCCAGCAACCGCGACCCCAACAAGCTGACCACGGTCATCGTCACAGGCACTACCGCTCTGGTACGGGCTACTGCCTATGCCATGGAACAGGAAGGCATCGACAAACCGGCCGCGGTTATCGGTCCAATTCTGAGCCAGGCGGATATCACCCATGTATCAAACGAAATTGCCTACTCCGATGACTGCCCTTACCCCAACCCGGTCACCCAAAGTATGCGCTTCTGCGCGCCTTTTTCTTACAATCAGGTCCTTGTGGACGTTGGCACCGATGTGGTGGACCTTACCGGCGACCATTTTGTGGATTGGGGTTACGATGCAGCCAGCAATACTGTGGACCTCTACCGCGAACTGAATTGGCAGACTTTCGGCGGTGGGAAAGACCTTGAAAGCGCCCAAAAACCAGCCCTCTTCGAAGTTAAAGGCAACAAAATTGCCTTCGTCGGATGCAATGCCAAACACGGCGGCTGGAATGTGGCCACCGCCTACAACCCTGGCGCGCTGGACTGTGACACCGAATTCCTCCACGAGCAGATCCGCGCCCTCAAAGATGAAGGATACATCGTTATTACAACTTTCCAACACTACGAGGATTACGGCTGGTTCCCCGATACGGCCCTTGAATACGATTTGCAGCAAGCTGCCCTGGCTGGGGCCGACATTGTTTCAGGCAGCCAGGCGCACCGTCCCCAAATTTACACATTTGCTGGCTCCAAACAGCAGCAATTTATCCACTTTGGGCTTGGAAATCTTTTTTTTGATCAGATTTTGCTTGGAAATGACTGTGACAAGGGCTTTGTTGACCGGCATGTCATTTACGATGGTCAGTACATTAGTACTGAATTGCTCACCATCATTTTCCCGAATTTTTTGCAACCGGTTTGGATGAACGACCAGGAACGTGAATATTTCCTGGGAACCTTGCATAAGTACAGCGACAACTATCGTGCTTCGTTGGCACAATAGCTAATCAATATACCCGCAGAAAATCCAGGATACTCAAAAAAGATCTTGAAATCTGTCCTTCAGAACCTCAAAAAATATTTGAATTAGCAGTTATTTACGCCGGTTAGATTTCGTTAGGGCTGCCGTGCTTTCACGTTTAATGAACTCAGCATCTACTTCAACGTGGACTGGCACAGTCTTGGGTTTGTTCATGCGTTCCAAGAGGCGTTGCACCGCGCAGTAGCCCATAAATTGACGTGGTAACCGCATGGTTGTGAGCGGCGGATTGCTCATATTGGCATAGACGATGTCGTCCACACCAATGATGGAAACATCCGCAGGAACCTTCCAGCCGGCTTCTGAAATGGCTTTCATGGCACCCAGCGCAATGTTGTCATTATCTGCAAATAATGCGGTTGGCAGGTGATTACGTCCAATCAGTGCTTCAGCCATATCCTCAAAGGCACCAGATAAGGAAGGTGACAGTATGAAGTGGTTCTCTGGTTTTAGCTCAAGGCCTTTGGTCTCCATCATTTCATTGAAACCTCTTGCCCGATCCTTGAAATCTGCAATTTCCACTTTGCTTTGCAGATATCCGATTTCGCGGTGACCGAGGGTAAATAGATGCTCCACAGCATGGTGGGCTATGCGTTGATTGGCTACCACCACAGTATCCACTGGCAACTTGCGCATGGCACTATCAATCACCACGGTGGGTTGCCCCAACCCGAGGAAGGCTTTACAAGTCTCCGTTCTCATCTCGGTTCCCAGCAAGATCAACCCCTCAAATTTTATGCTCCGCAACTTCTCCAGAATATGCTCAAGATTGGTATCGTTGCAGCCAAATTGGCCCAGGTGCATACCTTGTTCTATGCATTCCACTTCAATTCCTTCAACAATAGCCGCAACCAGGCAGGCGTTTTCTTCCACCAACATGCCAGGTTGTGAGTACCGAATGAATATGACCGTATTTGAGTGGTTTTGCTTGGTGGCCCAAGCTGGCTTTTCGTAATTATTGGCTTTAATTACCGCGCGCACGCGATCTCTAACTGCTTGACTAACCCCTTTTCGATCGTTGAGGACGAGTGAGACGGTTGCTGGGGAAACCTCGGCAAGTTTGGCAATTTCTCTAACGTTCATTTTGGGCACCTACTTTCGATCAATTTCGTGAAACGAATTATCAGATGTACTATTCCAACTGTACTAATCTGATTCTCAGGATCAAAAACCCTGAATTCAACTTCGCCGCAGGTGGCGGTTCAAAATCACTTTGCCTGCTTTGTGCCGTTCGCAGGTCTGATGATTTTGCATCTTGGGCATCAGCCTCTGATAAAGTGCCGGCTTTTGCTACAATTTCCCTTCAGCCAGTTTTAGTGATGTTATGCGGTATTGTTCACCTGTAATAAGATAGTCATCTTTCTTTGAAATCTTTAAACTGTCAGGTTGATATTTTTGGTTTGAATAATTATGGATTAAACTGACTGCAAAAATTTAGTTAGTAAACGGGTTCGAAACAAAATTGAAAAATATAAAATCTAAACATATTCTACAAAACAAGAAGACACTTGTCAACAAGTGAACATATTGTGTTTACTTCATTTTTTCTTCGATTAATTCCGCTGATCCCTCCAGATCCGAAAGATCGATCCTGACACTAAATTTCTGCAAAAGCAATTTGTTTAGTCATTCCAATGCATTTTGCTTCTTGAACTCTCTGCTTGGCTTATTCTAAAGTTTGATTAACAAGTCTGAAAGAAACTTTCACGCAACCCATCCTTTTTTTCTTGGTCCCGAACAAACCAAATGTCGTGAAAAGATGCAAACTTTTGGAAATCAAATGTCCTGCTTCCTCAAAGGGTAAACAAAAGGCGTTTGGGCTATGTGGTAATATAGAGGCCGGTGGGTACGTGCAAAATCTTTTGACTGCTCTACCACCAATTGGTCAGGTTTTTGTGTGAGGCTTTCAGCCTCCATCAATGCAGGTAAATTCCCATAAAATTTGGATTGAAATAATGCTGAACCTTGATCAGATAGTTTGTTCGAGATGGAACTTTTCTGAAGTGCATCCCCAAATCAACGCAAAGGAGTAAAACGAAGTGAACGCACTCATAATTAATCGACCCAAACCTGAACGAGAGCAAATGGCTGCTGAAAGGTTTCAAAAGATGATCCATTCCCTTAAGAAAGGTGGAATTGACGCTCATTATCAGCCGCTGCAAACGAAAAAAGAACTACTGAAGGCTTTGAACCAGGAAGATCCGGATCTTGTCTATTGTGCCAATTATTATGTGGCAGACGAAGAGGGCAACTTGGTCAATGCCCACAAAATTCTTGATGAGCTAAATATTTCCCGCATTGGCTCAGAGCCTGAAGCGCTTGAACTGGTTATGTCCAAGATAGACCTGAAGAAGAAATGGATAAAGGATCACGTTTCCACCCCAAGATTTTTTGTTCTTTCTCATGAAAGCGGCAACATATCGGGGTTGGAAGATGCGGCGAAGGCAGCAGATTACCCTTACATCCTGAAACCTGACCGCGAAGGCAATAGTCGTGGATTGGATAGCACTTCAATTGTTTACGATCGCGTGAGTCTTGAGCAAAAATCTTTAGAATTACTGCAAAAATATCAGAAAGTACTGGTTGAAAAGTTCCTGGGCGACATGCCAGATTTCCACGAGTACACAATTGCCATGATCGGCAGTGGTGAGAATACCCTACTTATGCCGGCGGAAATCCAACTAAAGATCAAGAAGCGCGTACGGATTGTGACAACCATGGATAAAGATGAACACAGAACGCGCGCGGTTCCCGTCGCAGATCCCATAATCAGCAGAAAACTAATCGCTTTTGCCGCCAGGGCATTTGCCAGTGCAGGCATGCGGGACTATTCCCGTCTGGATGTTATCATGGTAAATGGTGTGTTATACGCGATCGAGATCAATGGGCTTCCGATGATACCTGATAAATGGTTCGAGATCTGTTCAAAAGCGAGCCGCTTAAACCAAGATCAGTACATTAACGCAATTTTCCTCAGCGGCATTCAACGCGCGCGTGCCAAGGCTAATGGACGAAAAACCAAATATCAAATCCCATCTGAGATGGAGCAAATGCTTTCCAAAGACGTCTTTCAGAAGCTTTCGTTCACACCCAATCAATCCTGAGCTTTGGGGCATTAAGGTCAAATCTACCGATGGGTTGGCATAAATCGCAAAGTGATCAAAAATTCACAGAGTTCTGATCTCTTTAAGCTATTTGCTGGTTTTCCTAATTGTTTTTTTTGGATATTAAACAAAAAAACCAGCCTGGCCGACTGATTTTTTGCTTGAGCTTTTGCTCTAATGCCCCTACAGGGATTCGAACCCTGGTTTTAGCCTTGAAAGGGCTGCGTCCTAACCACTAGACAATAGGGGCATTTGGTTAACGGAGGTGGATTTTATCAGGCTTTCCATACAAGGTCAATACTTTTTAAGAAGCAAATTGACATTTGCCTCCTAATGCCTAGAAAATATTCCACTTCCTAATTAAGCCTTGAATCCTGGGCTGATTCTTGTGAGTAAAGTGTTGAGATCATTGATCTTAGAAATAAGTCCATTATCAGGGGCATTAAGGCAAACTGAACCTTTTCGCCCTTGCATCCCTTGAAGAATTTGCCAAGTTCACCGCCTGGGCTGCAGTACCCAACCAGTTGATTGATCAACATTGAGGGGAATATCGGGCCAGAATGATTTCTTGGTACACGGGTCTTGTTAATGAAACCATAACAATAATTGCGCTTATTTTTCATTGACCCATTCAGACAATATGATATATTCATCCCATGCAAAACTATCTCAGCCAACTCAACGCTAAGCATCATGCCAAGCATTTCACCACTCACACATCCCAGGGAGCGGTCTAGTTTGCATTAAAGCGTAAACCAGCACAGAAACAAAAAGCCCTCCTTGGAGGGCTTTTTTTTATTTCCGGATTTCGCTGCCGTTGGCCAGATGAATAGAAAAATAAAAGGAAAGAGGAAAAATGAAAAGCTTCAAATTTGTAATAATTGCCCTTGTCATCTCCACCCTTGTATTGGCAGCTTGCCAGCAAGCCCCAGCCGCTTCAAACGAACCAGCGGCAGCCACAACTGCCCCAGAACCCACCCAGGCTGCACCAGTAGACCTTTCAAACCCCGGTTGTTTAGGTTCAGCCGCCGAGGCCATTGTGGACCTGGATTGCCGTGAAATCACCATTGCCGTAGAGAATGCTTACCTGCCCTTTAACTACATCGAAGTTGAAACCGGCTTGGCGGGCGGTTGGGATTACGAAACCTGGACCCAGCTCTGCACCCTGCTGCACTGCACTCCCGTCTACAAAGAGACCGGCTGGGATGGCCTGATCCAAACCGTTGCCGACGGGCTTTATGATGTGGGCGCCGATGGGCTGACCATTACCGCGGATCGCAAGAAGATCGTGGACTTCTCAGATGGTTACCTGCAGATCAACCAGCGTTTGCTGGTCCGCGCGGGCGAGGATCGTTTTGACAGCCTGGAAGCGCTGGCTAAAGATCCGCAAATGACCGTTGCCACGCAATCCGGCACCAGCAATTACGAAACCACGCTTAAATACATCTCAGCAGAACGCGTGAAAGCCTTTGAACAAATGCCTTTTGCCGTACAGGCCTTACTCTCCAAGGATGTGGATGGCGTTGTCATTGATGAGGTTGCTGGCTTGGGTTACCAGGGCCAGGATAAAGACAAACTGGCCTTTGTCGGCCCAAGCATGTCCTCAGACCAGTTGGCTTTCATCTTCCCCAAAGGCAGCGACCTTGTGGAACCTGTTAATCAGGCTATCGCTGCGCTCCAGGCTAGTGGTGTTCTGGATCAAATCAACGCGAAATTCTTCGGGCCTGATTTCAAAATTACCGGTGATGACATCAAATAGCCATTTATTAATCCAATTTAGTCGGTGGTGTGAAAACGCCACCGACTGGAAAGCCTGAGCATGAAAAACGCAGACCTGCAATCGGCAGTGCAAACTGCCACAAACATAAGAATCAAAACGCGCAAAACAGGCAAACAAAATAGTTTCCCCTGGTGGTTGGCCGCGCTGGTCTTGTTGATCGCGCTCACTTT
>CAYMNM010000094.1:0-7979 GCA_964391795.1 uncultured Anaerolineaceae bacterium
GGTGGTTCCGGCGGCGCTCAGCGGTATTGTAGCTGCATTTATTTTGGCCATTTCACGTGCTATTGGTGAGACTATGGCGGTCTCGATTGCGGCAGGCTCCACACCGAACATGACCTTGAACCCGCTTCGAAGCGTGCAGACGCTGACGGCCTTCATTGTTCAGGTCAGCTTTGGCGATGCCGCTGCCGGCTCGATTAACAGTCAGTCGATTTATGCTGTGGGCATGACTCTATTTGTCATGACTTTTGTGATGAACCTGATCAGCGACCTGGTACTGCGAAAGTTCCGTGAGGTATACGAATGAGCGACGCAGCTTTAAAGTCAAGCGATTTTCAAGACAAGCTTGAGAAGCGCCAGCGCAGCGCCCGCATTTGGCGCACAATCCTCCTGGCATGTACGCTTTTGGGAGTGCTGGTATTGACCATGATGATTATCGACATCGTCATCGATGGGGCTGCTTACGTCACCCCTAATCTTTTCAACAACAATCATTCGCGCTTCCCTGAGAAGGCTGGCATGAATTCCGGCATTTTTGGTTCGATTTTCAATGTGCTGCTGACCGCCCTTTTCTGTTTTCCCCTGGGGATATCTGCGGCCATATACCTGGAAGAATATGCCCCAAAAAATAAGCTAACCGACTTTATCAACATCAACATCAATAACCTTGCCGGTGTGCCCTCAATTGTTTACGGTATGCTGGGCCTGACCGTGTTCGGCAGAATGTTTGGTTTATTCGCGCCAGACAGTGCTTTGGTTCAGCTTTTCAAACTGCCTGTTGAAGCTGGCAGCGTGGGTGGCCTGCAGTTCAACCTCTTTGGCCTTGAAGCGCTGCCAATTCACCTGCCATTCGGCCGCAGTTTGCTGGCTGGCGGGCTGACCATGAGCCTTTTGATTCTGCCCACGGTCATTATCTCATCCCGCGAGGCCATCCGCGCCGTGCCCACCTCCATCCGCGAGGCCGCTTATGGTTTGGGGGCCACGCGCTGGCAGATGATCCGCACCCAGGTTCTGCCAGTCTCATTCCCCGGCATCCTCACCGGTATCATTTTGGCGATGGGGCGGGCATTGGGCGAAACCGCGCCACTTATCATTATGGGCGCTTTTATGTATGTGCCCTTTTTGCCTGAAAATGTTTGGGATAAGTTCACCACAATGCCCATCCAGATTTTTAACTGGATTACCCTGCCGCAGCCTGAGTACAATGTGCACCTGGCAGCTGCCGGCATCATTGTCCTTCTGGCAATCCTGCTCGGCCTGAGCGGATTGGCCATCTATTTACGCAACAAACTACAAGTGAAATGGTAATTATGGAAGATATCAGCCGCGACCCCAACTTACACCTTCCCGCTAAAGCAGCCCTCATCTCAACCAGGGGTTTGAGCGTGTTCTATAACAATAAACTCGCTGTGCGGGATATCAACATTGCCATTGAACCCAATAAGGTCACCGCGATTATTGGCCCTTCAGGTTGCGGCAAGAGTACCCTTCTGCGCGCCTTCAACCGCATGAACGACCTGATCCCCGGTGCGAGGGTGGAAGGTGAAATCCTTTATAACGGAATCAACATCAACGATAAAAACCTCGACCCGGTTGGTTTGCGGCGGCGTATCGGTATGGTCTTCCAGAAGCCAAACCCCTTCCCTAAAAGTATTTACGAAAATGTGGCGTTTGGACCGCGCATCAACCATTACACCGGCAATATGGATGAATTGGTGGAAGCCAGCCTGCGTCAGGCAGCGCTTTGGGATGAAGTGAAGGATAAGTTGAAAGAAAGCGGCCTGGCGCTCTCGGGCGGTCAGCAGCAGCGTGTGGGCATTGCCCGCGCTTTGGCAACTGAACCAGACTTGATCCTGATGGATGAACCCGCCTCCGCGCTTGACCCGGTCTCCACCCAGCGCATCGAAGAACTTATGCTGGAGCTCAAGCAGAATTACACTATTATCATCGTCACCCACAACATGCAGCAAGCTGGTAGGGCATCAGATTTCACGGCTTTTATGTCGCTTGACCGCAGCAATATTGACGCCCGGATTGGCGTGTTAGTGGAATATGGTAAGACCGAGCGCCTCTTCACCAAACCTGCCAACAAAGAAACAGAAGATTACATTACCGGGCGCTTTGGCTAAGCGCGCGTAGTTCTTGTTCGCATTCTTCCTGATTTAGCCCTGCCCACTTGAAGCTGCGCGTCCATAAGCGCGATTTCAAGCTCTTATCAAGTGCCATCGGGCTGGGCCTGGATATTCTGTATCGTTCAATATACATACCGTTCATTTTTTCCAAGTCAGGATTGATTGCCAGGTTAATGACCGTCGCTGCGCCAATTTTCAGAGGCAAGCCCCACTTGATGAAGGCGGTATTGGTCACTTCCGTGCCAACAATCACCCCTGGGTGCAGCGCGTTCACTGTTATCTTGCTGCCTTCCAGAAGTTCTGCCAACCGAAAAGTGAAGGGGATCTGCAGCAACTTTGAGCGGCAATAGTTTACCCAACCCCAAAAAAAGTGCTGACTTTGAATGTCAAGGGGGTTGATCCAGACGTAGCGATGCCCCACGGAACTCATATTGATGATGCGCGCGGAAGGGCTCTTGGCAAGCAAAGGCATCAGTTGCAGCGTGAGCGTAAAGCTTGCCAGATAATTCACCGCGAAGGCCAGCTCGAAGCCCTCAACAGAAAAGCGCCGTTTGTTGCAGTAGACACCCGCGTTGTTGATGAGCACGTCCAGGTGGGAGAAGCGAGTGTTAAGTTCCTCGGCCATGGCTTTGACTGCTGTTAGCGAAGAAAAATCGGCCAAAATGGTGTCGATTTTTGCATTGGGCACGTGGGCAGTAGCTTCTGAGACAATTTGTTCCATTTTTTGGGGGTTGCGCCCATGCATGATGACGTGTTGGCCTTTTGCCAATAGCTCGAAGGCCACTTCTTTGCCGATGCCATTGGTAGCGCCAGTAATCAGTACGGTCCGCTCAGTTTTGTTTTCAAGGGGTTTTGGATCTAAATCATTTGTCATTTTCTGCCTGGCAGCTCATCCAGATTTGAATAGATCTTATTCTCAAGGATCAAGGGGCATCATCTATTCACCCGTGAATTATACGGCAGACAAGCCTTGCTGGCATATTGCCTTTGAGAGCAAGGGAATTTCTAAAACGGTGGCCATGCTGGCCTATAATTAGCGCAGGAGATTATCTGCCGATGCCCAGAAAATTGATTTTCCCAAAACTGAACGAAATTCCCCGCAACCTCTGGTTTGTCAGCCTCACTAGTTTCTTTATGGACATTTCCAGCGAGATGGTGCTGAACATCCTGCCGCTCTTTATGCAGAATGTGCTCAAAATGCCTTTTATTTCCATTGGCATCATTGAAGGCATCGCCGAAGCGACTGCTTCTGTGCTCAAAGTTTTTTCAGGTTGGCTTTCGGATAAACTTGGCACGCGCAAGTGGCTGGCTGTTTTGGGCTATGGCATTTCTGCCCTGGTCAAGCCTTTCTTTTACTTTGCCAACTTCGGGATTGCCATTGCTGGGATCCGCTGGATGGACCGCCTGGGCAAGGGAATCCGTACAGCCCCGCGGGATGCCCTGGTAGCTGATTCAATTGAACCCAAACACCGCGGATTTGCTTTTGGTTTGCATCGGGCTGCGGATACGGCTGGGGCTTTTTTGGGCATACTGATTGCGGCTTTTGTGGTTTGGAAACTACAGGCTACTGGTCAGCAGCTTAATGACCAAACCTTCCGCACGATTGTGCTCATCAGCATTATCCCGGCCTTTCTGGCTGTGCTTTCCCTGGCTTTGGGCACCAGGGATACAGCCATAAAACAGGCCCGTCTGAGCCCCAAGATTGGCTTCAAGGGCTTGGGGAAGAACTTCCTGTTTTTTATGCTCATTGTCGGGCTTTTTGACCTTGGCAACTCCTCCGATGCATTCCTGGTGTTGCGGGCCCAGGAGCGCGGCCTGAACATTCTGAACATCCTGATCATGCTGGCGGTTTTCAACCTGGTTTATACCCTTGTTTCCACGCCGGCGGGCGCGCTTTCTGACCGCATCGGCCGCCGAACCTTAATTATTGGCGGCTGGATTGTGTACGCGCTCATCTACCTGGGCTTCGCTCTGGCAAAGAACGGAACCCAGATCTGGATTCTTTACGTCACTTATGGCCTCTACTACGGCATGGCCTACGGCACTGCCAAGGCCATGGTCACCGACCTGGTACCAGCTGAATTGCTGGGAACAGCCCACGGCACCTACAATGCCGTGCTTGGCATTCTGGACTTCCCGGCCTCGCTGATTGCCGGCCTTCTCTGGTCAGGGGCTTTTGGCTGGAAAGGTTTTGGTCCCTCCGCGCCATTCTTCTTTGGAGCGGCTTGCGCGCTTCTGGCTGCAGGCCTCTTCTTGTTGTGGAAACCCCAGAAAAGCCTTGGTTCAGTTGAGTCTTCCCAAATGGAGAAGTCTGCCTGAGGCCGGCCAACAAGAACCCAAAGTCAGTAGCTTGATATAATCGCGGATGAGGAATGCATGAAAATCGGTGTCTTGGCTTATCGCTTCAATTACTACACTTATAAGCGTACGATTGTGGGTAAGCTTCCTGAAGCCAAGTATTTACCCGTCAATGACCTTTACGCAATTGAGCGAAAACTGGGTTTCAAGCTGAATCAGCTGCTTCGTAAGCCCCTAATTCCTACTTTCGATCTCAATAATCAGTTTGAGGATTTTGATTTGAACCCGGTGGACCTCATCCACCTTTCCAATGGCATCAGCTATGGCAAGACCCCTTGGGTTTCTTCTTTCGAAACCATTCTGCCGCGTTTTTCCGAGCTGGTCACCCGCCACCACGAGGAATTACCCCAACATGTGGCCATGACCGCGCTGGTCGAAAGAGGTTTAACAGCCCTGGCAGGCAAACCCTGCCAGCGCATCATCGCCTGGTCAGCGTGTTCGGCAGCCATGCAGCGGGATCTGCTGGCTTCCTTCCCCACGGATTACAGCAAGCCCATCCTGGCCAAAATGGAAGTCCTTTTTCCACCTCAGGATCTGCTTGTGGCTTCAAGCCCAATCAGGCAATACAATGCCTTAAATCCGATCCGTTTTATCCTGGTTGGGGCAGCATTTTTCCGCAAGGGCGGTAAGGAAGCGCTGCTGGCTTTTGAGAAATTGGTAAAGGAAGAACATTTACCCATTAAGCTGGTTGTGGTCAGCGCGCTGCGGTTGGAGCCATATGCAGCACATGAGACTGAGCAAGATCTGCTTTGGGCAAAACAGTTTTTTACTGATAACGCAGATTGGGTGGAGTACTACGTTTCACTGCCAAATGAAAAAGTGCTCGATCTGATGAAGACCTGCGATGTGGGTTTACTGCCCACCTGGGCGGATACCTATGGCATTTCGGTAATTGAAGCTCAGGCTTGCGGTTTACCTGTCATTACAACTGACAGCCGCGCCTTGCCGGAAATTAACAACAACCAGGTTGGTTGGCTAATCCCAGTTCCCCAGAACCGCTTGAAAGAAGCCCTGTACACCACGGAAGAGGAACGCCAAACGCTAAGCAAGAGCATCCGCGAAGGTCTGGAGCAAATTGTTCGCGAAATCGCGGCCGATCCGCAGCAGATTACTGAAAAAGGGGCCCTTGCCCTGGAGAAAATCCGCAAAGATCACGACCCGGTTCAGTACGCTAATAAACTGCGAACCATTTACCAGGAAGCGCTGGCTTAAGGCTCAACCTAAAAAACCAATCAATGACCTTTGTAAAGAGTTGAGAATGACTCGTTGCGAGGGTATAATTTGTTAATATCGCAAACTAAGGAGCAAACTATGATCGTTACCACTAAGAAACTATTTGAGCACGCATACGGCAACTATGCCATCGGTGCCTATAACATCAACAACCTTGAACAGATTGTCGGCCTCTTCAGGGGTAACCTTGAATCCAAAGCTCCTTTCATTATCCAACTCAGCAAGGGAGCGCGCAACTACACTGACAAGGCCTTCCTTGAGGGTCTCATCCGCTCGGCTGACCAGGTCTTCCCGGAATCCATTTATGCCGTCCATCTTGACCATGGTGATGAAGCCACCTGCTACGACTGCATAGACTCTGGCTTTTATTCCTCCGTCATGATTGATGGCTCTTCACTCTCTTTTGAAGAGAACATCGCTGTTACCAAGCGGGTCGTTGAACGCGCCCATGCCAAAGGCATCGTGGTGGAAGCGGAACTTGGCCAATTGGGCGGTGTTGAAGAGCATGTAAACGTCTCTGAGGCCAATGCCAAACTGACCGACCCCGACAACGCCAAGGAATTTGTAGAGCGCACAGGTTGCGACTCTCTGGCCGTTGCCATTGGCACCAGCCATGGCGCTTTCAAGTTCAGCGGCACCCAGAGCCTGCACTTTGATGTGCTCGAAGAAATCCAGAAGCGGCTACCAAACTTCCCGCTAGTGATGCACGGTTCCAGTTCTGTTCCGCAGGAAGAAGTGGCGCGCATTAACGCTGCTGGCGGCAAGATGGGCGGCGCCAAGGGTGTGGACCCCGAGCAATTCAAACCGGCCTCCAAGCTGGGTGTTTGCAAGATCAATATTGACACTGACGGCCGCCTGGTTTGGACCCGCGTACATCGCGAATTCTTCCTCGAGCATCCCGAAAAGTTTGACCTGCGCGACCCCGGCAAGGTCTACATGGCTGAATATGCCAAGTTCATTGCTCAGAAAAATGTTTATCTTGGTTCTGCTGGTCAGCTTGAGGATGTTCGCAAATTTATTGAAGGTTAGGCTAAATTATGCATCCAGTTGAGATAAAGCCCAATATTTTCTGGGTCGGCGTCAACGACCGTTCCACGGACCTCTTTGAGGGTCTGTGGCCGATCCATCAGGTGGGTGTGTCTTACAACGCTTACCTAATCAAGGATGAAAAAAACGCCTTGATAGACATGTCCAAAGATATTTTCTCTGAGGATTTTGCCGATGAAATTTCTGATCTCATCGACCTGAAAGACCTGGATTACGTCATCGTCAACCACATGGAACCCGATCATACGGGCGCTTTATGCCGCCTGAGAACTCTGGCCCCCAAAGCCAAATTCCTGGGGATGCAGAAGGCCGTTTCGATGATGAACGACTTTTACAGCATCACTGAAAACACCCAGGTGGTCAAGCACGAAGATACGCTCTCACTGGGTAAGTACACGCTCAAATTTCTGTATACCCCCGGCGTGCACTGGCCAGAAACCATGATGACCTATCTGGCGGAAGAAAAAATTCTTTTCTCCTGCGATGCTTTTGGTCAGTACGGTGCCCTGGATGGTTGTGTTTTTGATGATGAATGCCAGAACCTGGCCTTCTTTGAGAAAGAGGCCCTGCGCTATTACACCAACATTGTGGCTGCCTTTAGCCGGAACGTACTTATGGCGCTTGATAAAGTGGCTGCCTATCCGATCAGCATTGTGGCACCTTCGCATGGCTTGATCTGGCGCAAAAATCCTGAGCGCATCATCAATCTTTACAAAACCTGGGCTGAATACGCCAAAGGTCCATCAGAACCCGGCATCACTGTGCTTTATGGCACCATGTACCGCAACACCGAGCGCGCGCTTGACCAAACCTTACAGGTGATTGGTAAGCACAACATCCCGGTGGAGGTCTTTAACGTCAGCATCACAGACCCCAGTTATTACCTGCCCTCCCTGTGGACCAAGCAGGGGGTTCTGGTTGCCTGCCCAACCTACGAAAGGGCCATGTTCCCGGCTATGACGCGGGCGCTCAACATGGCTGAGATCAAGGATGTCAAGCATAAAGTGGCCGCTTACTTTGGCAGCTATGCCTGGTCTGGCGGGGCGATGGACGTCTTCAATGGCTTTGCTGAACGGCTTTCCTGGGATGTGGTTGGGGCGCATCAGTTTGCCGGCTCAGCAAAAGAAAATGACCTCCAGCAACTCCAACAGATCGTTCAGCGCCTGGTCGAAAGGGCCATGAAGCCTTAAGGTTGTTTTGTTATACCAGCCC
>CAYMNM010000095.1:0-1121 GCA_964391795.1 uncultured Anaerolineaceae bacterium
TTGCTGACCGTGCCAGCCAACGCAGCAGAGCAAACAGGATCAAGACCACTATAAGCAACAAAGCCGCCACTGGGGTGGCAGAAGATAAGCCAAAACCCTGAAATCGCTCATAAATCAAAACTGGGATGATCTTTGGGCTATAAGCCAGAATGACAACCGCTCCAAATTCACTGATCCCACGTGCCCACATGGTTATTGCTCCACTAAGCACTCCTTGCCAGGCCAAAGGCAGCGTAATCCGCCAGAATACCTGCCATGCTCCGGCACCATCCATGCGAGCGGAATGTTCCAGTTCAGTGTCTATCGACGAAAAAGCCTCGCGGCTTGAATTAACCAGTAGCGGCAGGCTGACGAACATCATTCCGATGACAATGCCGCCCAGGCTGTCTGTAAAAAACAAGCCTAATCTACCCAACAAGCCGCCAACAATACCCATCCTTCCAAAAACCAAAAGGAGAGCAATGCCAGCGGCTGTATGGGGAATAATCAAAGGCAGGTCCACAATACCCATCAACAGAGACTTACCTGGAAAATTGGCCCTTGAAAGAATATATGCCAGAGGAAGACCAAAAAGAAGCCCAAGGCTTGTCGCGATACCGCCAGCCAGGAATGTCAACCCGATGGAATGGGCAACATCTTTATCAGTAATTGTTTCAAGTAATTGTTCAAATGTCGTTGAAAACAAGGTTACGATCACAGGCAGGATGATGAAAAGGATCAGCAAACTTGCTGCAATAACAAATCCAAAAGGCAAACGGACCTTCATCGCTTTATTGGAAGAAATTTCTTAGCCGTTCTGGCAGATTTGCTTCTCCGTTTATAACTGCTGGCAGAAGCATTGGATGGGCGTTCTTTTCCATGATTGCCCGCCCTTCAGGACCGTAAAGAAATTCAATGAACTGCATTGCCTGTTCTGGGTGCGGAGCGTTGGATGGAATGGTAAGCCCATAGATAATTTGCTCTCCTTTAAATACAGGCTCAACAGAGGCAAAGCGCTGAAAATCCATCTTGACAGTTACTGTGCCATAGTCTTCGCCCATGTCTGGTTTTCCAAGGTTCAGACTGTCAGGAAGTTTCAGCATTTTGAACCCATGTTGTTGAATGACACTTTCATACTCAAA
>CAYMNM010000095.1:1221-7813 GCA_964391795.1 uncultured Anaerolineaceae bacterium
AGCTCAGTGACGTGACGGATAACCTGGATGGAACCATGATATTCAGCCTGAACATCTACGTCAGGATATCTCTCTTCAAATGCTTTCTCTATTTCATCAAATGGCTGGATCAAACTCCCCGCAGCAAAAATAACCAGAGGGGTTTTCTGCTTTGGAGCACAGGCAGATAGACAAAAAATGGCCAATAAGGCAATTATCCAAACAGGACGCTTTTTCATTTTTCACTTTCGGGGTGGGCGGACTAACACCCACCCCGTAATGAGCGTTTTGGCTACTTGATTTCGATAATAGCCAGATCTTTTACCCAACTGCTGCTCTCGAAACCAGGCATGTAAGTGCGCAGAATCTTTTCATCCCAACCCACCAAGCATGTTTCGCAAGCCATAACCTCTGCGATCGGAACTTCGGATGAATATCCATCGCTGGCAATCAGCGAAACAGTCGTTGCCCCATCAGGAATCTCTATTGCTCCGAGTATCTCTTTCATGAGTACCCCAGTAACATCTATTTGATCACCTTTGGGATGTGTGATATTCAGGTTGACCACAGACATTGCCAATAAATCCTGCATGGACAGGGTCTTTTCTCCGTCCTTTAGGCCTTTGATTACAAATGAGGCATCTTCAGGGCCAACAATTGCTGGTTCTTCACTAACAGGCTCTTCAGCTGCAGGTTCTTCGGTGGCTTCTGCAGTTGCTTCCTGAACAGGTGCTTCGGCGCCTTCAAAGTTGATTTGCACCTTAACAATACCGCCAACCATTTGCTTTTTCGTCAGATCAGGTCCAACGAGGCGTAACGGGAAATCCTCACCCGACAGAGGTTCCCCATCAACAAGATAGGCGACGATGATGTCATCGTCCCGCATCACCGTATACGAGTCGAGCGTTACCGTGTAGCCATCTGCAGAAACAATATCGATGGTGTATCCTGCTTTTGCCAGGTCATCCCGATAAGCGTCATCGCCGTGTTTTACTTCATCATCCACGCGACCGAGTAGATAGTAGAGGGGAATACCTTCCCACTCTTTGCCATCACCGTCCACCCAGACTCGTTTATGGCAATCATCTGCCGCACCTGATTCGAAGGTTGCCCGGTCCATGGGTTCATCAATTGCGCCAACAAAATCCACTACCCAATCTTCGATGGCTTCCTTCAAGATTACTTTATTTACATACTTGATTGACCAGTGACCATCCACAACCTGGAGGGGTGATTCCCCAATGATTACCAGGCGTAGAGTTCCATCCATGTCGGGGTTGAGGGGCTCTCCATCACGCTCAAAAGCCAGGATTGTTTGCAGTGAACCAATCTTCTCCATCTCATCCCCACTGGAAACATCGTAAGTGATGTATTCGCCATTATCGATTTGGCTGGGTGAGTAGGTGATGGAATAGCCATCTTCAGCAACAATTTCCACGCTATGTTCTTCGGTCATTCCACCGACTGTATTGAGCAAGTCACTCAACAGAATGCCCTTGTATGGCACAGGGGCTGTGATCTTTCCCGTGCTGGACATGATTCCACCCAATCCTTCAACCGTTGGCATAGCCTTGAGTTGATCAAGGGTGAAGTAAGTGGAGGTGTCTTCCCGAATTAACTCCAACACTGTTTGTGGAATCTCCTCCAAGGGTACAGCTGTTGCAATTACCGTTGGAGCTTCAACTGGGGCTTGAACTACAGGCGCAACACACCCGCTGAGACTAATTATTACCCCCATCGACAAAACCAAAACAATACCTTTAAAAAGGTTTTTCATATCGTTCTCCTTTCCAAAAGGGAGGCGTTGCTGTTTCCGACAACACCCTTGAGCAATTGACCTGTGGGATTTGCCAACTGCTACCGCTCACCTACCCATATCGGATTGATTTAGGAGTAGTGAGTCGAAGAAACAAAGTTATTTTACTATGTCAGCGATGTTTTAACTGTTTGGTTTCGTAAAACTGACAATATTCGGTTTAAGATCATTGAGCAAAGCAGAAGCTTCACTCAACTTGGCAGACAAATACTCAAGTTAGTCTTAGGTTAAGGGAATTTGCCTTGGCTTGATTTATTTACTGACCAAGCAGCCTCCAAATTTCTTCTTCAATGCTAATTCGAAAATTTTTTCGAGTGAATTTATGCCTTTGGCTTAGTTCTGCGGGGCGGGAGCTTTCACCACGATGAGTTCCAAGGTTTCTTCGTGCAGGTTTCTAACGTTCATCTTCGTTTGGAACGGGATTTTTAATAACGTGCCGGCTTCATATTCGTGGACCGCCTGGTCATCCAAACCAATGGAAAGCTTCCCGCGAATAACGGTCATATAAACATTTGAATTTGAGTAGTGTTCTGGCAATCCCTCGTTTTTGTTAAATACCATATGAATGTAGTGTAAGTTTTCATCGTAGATTACTTTTTCAATCGCTTTATGATCTTCTCTTGATAGTTTAAAAACCTGTTCCAACATATTGAAAAAACTCCTGTATTTAGATTTAGTGTGACTTATCGATATCGTGTTTTGATGATTTTCTCATACTTTGAATGTTTAAGACTACCCGACAAGTATGTGGAAGATGTTCCTATAAATATGGACACATCAAACTTAGTTATTTCTGGTTTTCCTTCAACATCTGATGAGGTAGCTCCAAGTTTGATTTATCTGCACAATCCAGTTTGCGTAATTTGAGGCTGATTTTGGGATTCTATGACGAATTTTATTTGATGAAGTTTCCTTTTATTCAATTGTTTTAATTAGGGTTTGTCGTTTGGTTTCTTGATGACCTGTGGTTTAGAGTCAAAAGACGCATTTTGCGGTGATTGGTCTCTTCCAGTCACTTTCTAAATGCAAAGTCGTAGGCTTCTTTAATCCAGTCCATGAGTTCTGCATCGATTTCACTATGGGCTTGTATGATGAGGTGATGTGTCCATCGGTTTGGATGCGCTTGGACGGCTTCCAAAATTCGAGGTGAAACCAGGCGATGTGAAAGTCCAAAAGATACTACGATGTACGTATCCGGTCGGTTCTTTACTTTCCGAACAGGTAACCAGACAAAGGCATATGGATGCTTGCTTGAAAATGAAATCTGCGTTTTTTGGACTCTCATCCGGACATCAGGAAATAATTCAAGTACTTTTCCCTGAAATGTCTTGAATAATGGGAATGCTTTTGGCATTTTGTCAAAGAATTTACTCTCTTCTAAATCCATATGTTTCCATAAGTATAATTACTGAACCGTTTATTCCGTCAAAAGCGTTGGTTATTCATTCAACGCGTACAATCTACTACCTTCCGCAATCCGTCTCATACCAAAACCTGAAAGAAGGAAATAATTTTGCTTCCTAACAAAAATATGAGGGAACTGCTGCGTTATTGATTGCTGAATTGGGAATTATTTGAAGAAAGAAGGAGCTGGTCTATTTCCCAGCTCCTTTAAAAATTTTGGTACTTTTTACTTTGAAAAACCGATTACTTAGGCTTCTTTAACTTATTCTTTAGATTTGCCAATGTTCAGCAGAGCATTTAGAACAATACCAAAGATAGCAGCAGTCGCCAGGGCGGGTAGTTGCATTCCGAAGAATGGGATCATACCGCCGAAATAGTATTGTCCACCAATCGCGATTACAGAAATGGTAGCGATGACAGCGATATTCTTGGCGCTGAACATATCAACCTGCTTATCAATCATGATGGCAATACCCTGGGCAGCGATGGCACCGAAGAGGTAGATTTCCAAACCACCGATGACACTCAGGGGGATGGAATAAATTGCTTTCACCAAGGGGGTGAAGCAGGCGATGATCATGGCGATGATTGCCGCAGTGATCAGAACTGGCACTGAGAATACACGCGTGATTGCCATTGCGCTGATGTTTTCACCGTAGTTGGTTCCAGCGGGGCCGCCCATGAAACCGGCGACCATGTCACCAACACCATCACCAATCAAGTTGTTGCCAAGTCGATTTGCAAGATCATATTTCTTCTTGCTGCCAAGTTTCTTTGCCAGATCATTCACGTAGACATCCAACTGGTAGATATGCGCGGTTGATTCTGGTATGGTGGCAAGAGCAACAGGCATGATGGCGAGCGCTGCTGGCCAGTAAACCGTAGGAACAGTGAAGTGGGGCAGAGCAAAAATGCCTTGGCTGGCAACAGTTTCGGGGAGCGCGCGGAAAAGGTCAGAACCTGTCGCGAGGGTCAGGATGCCAGCGGTAAGCACACCAACGAGCATACCAAGGAAGAGTGGCAGTTGGGAGAGGAAGCCCTTGAGATAGACTGAGAAAACAATTGTGGAGATCAACGTGACGATGGAGACGATCCAAGGTAAGTTTTCAATAAAACCAGGACCAGCAACCGCGGGGGCTGCATCTGCCATAGCATTTCCAGCCAATGTCAGACCAATCACCATCGCAATTGGGCCGGTGATCGAGGCGGGAAGCACTTTGTCAATCACGTTCTTACCAAGTTTGTTTACGAGGATGCCTGCAGCGATTGAGATCAGACCTGACATCACGATACCGAAGGTCACAATTGCAATTTTCTCATCTGGAAGGATTGCAACGCTACCCAGGTAATCAGCGCCGACTAAACCGACGATAGCTCCGATGTATGAGAAACTGGAGCCATAATACAGTGGGATCTTGCCTTTGGTAATCAGAATGAAACAAAGTGTAGCGAAACCGCTGGCAAAGATGGTGGTTGAAATATGAAATTTTGTAATTAGAGCTACGGTAACCGTAGCAGGGAACATGACAATAACTTGCTGGATTGCATAGAGTAACAATTTCCAGAATGGCGGGGTCTCATCTGGAAGGTATCCAACGGTACTATCTGATCTCGTAAACCAATTCATGCTTTCTCCTAATAATTTTCAAATAAATTAATAATGGTCAACTTCACGATAATTAGTGTTTTGTAAGTGTAGTCTCCTTTCCTCCCACCGCCTCAAAACTCACATAGAAAAAAGCGATTTCAGGACATGTATTTTATCAATGAATAAATTCTATTATTAAATCAAAACCTGGTAAACAGTCTGAATTGGTTCGCAAAATATTGATGGAGTCAATAAAAGCTCCAGGTAATTCAAATTGAGTCGTAGCTTCATTTAATAAATTTTGACAACAATGCTACAGTCTCGATGTGTGATAGTTAGGCTATTTGGGAAACAAGTCAAAAATCCGTGAAAACCCTTGATTTTAAAAGCTTTTTCTTCAGCCAACACTCTTGACAACGTCTAATCCGTCACTTCAAATAGGTAGGCTATTTCATTTTATAAAGCTACAAATGATTTATTTTTCTCGGTTCATTGGACGTTTCAAGAGTTCATCCCACTCATTAACAATATGGCGATCACTAAAGTAATTGATGCGCATAGACTTTTGTACACGAGCTAAAGTGGCGTCTGTAGTTTCTCTTGCCTTGGCAGTACCTGCGAGAAGAATATCATAAACAACATCAATTCTTGCTTCCCATTTTGCACGTTCAGCGCGGATGGGGTTAAGAGTCTCCTCAAGCACATTAATTAAAAACTTTTTGCATGTACCATCTCCCAAGCCGCCACGGCGATAGTGATCCTTCATTTCCTCCAGATTTTTATAATCTGGCAAATATTCTCTAAAATGATCGTCAGTACAGAATGCATCCAGATAGGTGAATACTACATTTCCTTCCGTATGTCCAGGGTCTTCAATTCTCAAATGAGTTGGATCGGTAAACATCTTCCCGTTGATCTGCTTTTTGACAGTTTTAGTATCATCGGAAAGGTAGATGCAGTTATCGAGAGATTTGCTCATTTTCGCTTTGCCATCAACACCTGGCAGACGACGTTGTGTCTCGCTTTCCGGTATCATTGCTTTGGGAAGAACCAACGTTTCTCCGTAAGTTTTATTGAACTTTTCTACGATTTCTCGTGTCTGTTCGATCATAGGCAACTGATCTTCTCCCACGGGAACCACGGTGGCATCAAAGGCAGTAATATCTGCCGCTTGAGATATTGGATAAACAAAAAAGCCCACAGGTAATCCTTCATCCACAAAGCCGCGCATTTGGATCTCCGCCTTTACCGTAGGATTGCGAGAAACTCGTGCAGTAGTCACCAGATTCATATAATAAAAGGTAAGGGAGTGCAGGGCCGGAAGAGCCGACTGGACACAAATTGTGACCTTGTCAGGATTAATACCTACCGATAGATAATCCAGTACAACGTTTATAATGTTGTCTCGTATCTTTCCAGGGTTATCGGCATTATCCGTCAAAGCCTGATCATCAGCAATTAGGATATAGATTTCATCAAATAAGCCAGAATTCTGTAATTCTACTCGTCGTTTTAGTGAGCCAACATAATGACCAAGGTGTAATCGACCTGTAGGACGATCACCAGTCAGGATAATTTGTTTTTTCTTTATGTTCATAATATATCTACCTCGCAATCTTCATTTCGTCATTTCCTCTTCGAACTGTATTTCTTACTACTGCGCCGCGTTCCATCATCGTCCATAATAACGTTGCTACGCGTTTTCTTTTCTTTCTGAACAGCCCTGAACTCACTCTCCGTAATAATCGGCAGATGACATTCCTTCATTTGAAATTCATATTTCTGTGTAGCGGAATCCAAAAGTG
>CAYMNM010000096.1:0-7800 GCA_964391795.1 uncultured Anaerolineaceae bacterium
TTGTAATAGGCAGCTGTACAGCCCTTGATACCCAAATCCAGCAATAAGGGGTCAAAGTGGCAGTATTGCGTGGGTGTGTACCAAATCAGCTTTTGACCGGAATTGCTCGTAAATTCCTGAGCAATTTTAAGCAGGGCAGGTAATTCACTTTCTGCGAGGCCTGTATTAACTGTTTCGCCGTGCCCAGAATAGATCAAGGCGTTAAGGCCGACCGTAGGAACCTTTTCATCATACAGAAAGCGGAGGATGTCAGGTAGGGTATGCGCGTTATTGCGCAAAAGCGTGGTGTTGGTCATCAGGTACAGGCGAGAATTTACTGCATTGCGTAAGCCCTGAACCGTTTCCTGCCAGGCAACTGAAGATCTGACCATTTCATTGTGTATTTGAGGCGAAGAGGCTTCGACCGTAATCTGAACGTGGTCCAGCCCTGCATTAACGAGCGCAGTCACCAAGGTTTCATTGGCAAGACGTCTGGCATTGGTGTTCAATCCAGTAATCATGCCCTTTTTTTGGGCATAAGCCACCAATTCCACAAGGTCGTTCCGCAAAGTAGGTTCACCGCCAGTGAAAACCAGGTGCGGAATGCGTAAACCCCAAACTTTATCGATGATTTTCTTCCAAGATTCTGTGTCTAATTCCGGGTAATTTCGCGGACGGGCATTGTAGCAATGCGCGCAATCATTGTTACAGCGATAAGTAAGGGCCAGATCCATACGGTAAGGGGCTGAAAGTTTGGCTGAAAAAGGCATATCCAGCTCAAGGTTCAGGTCGCATACAGGGCATAAACCGGAAGACTCATCTGTCAGGGCATCAATCTTGGCGCTGGCTTCAGCGTAGTCGGTTTCAAGTTGCTGACGATCAGCTTTGAAAAGCTGTTTGAGAAAATCCAATGCTTTGGACTTTTCGAACTTTTCCAGGCGCGTGTATGCCACAGCTGAGGCGCTTGGGTTCAAATGCACCACACGGGCTGCGTTGATAACCAAAGCGCCACTGAGGTCATCGTCAATTCGCAAATGAATCTGTGATTTTGATTCTCCATTTACCAGGGTGTAACTGTAGAGCCCCGGTAAAAGGAGATTCTGATTTTTGGTTCTGTTAAAAAGTCCCATAGGGTTTTGGCTTTAGCGGCCGCCACCGGCGCAGGCACAGGCACAGCCAGCACAAGCGCAGGCACAGGCACAGGATGAATGGCCTCCACCGCCTTTGCCACCGCGCCAGCCGCTGCTGCCACTAACAGGGCGAGCAACAGGAACAGGGTTGGTTTTGCTGGTAATTGAGCCCTGGAAGCCAGTTATGTCGCCCACAACGCCTGCCGCAGTTGTTTGAATACCGCCCAGTAAGGAGGCCGCAAAATCAGAACCAGGTAAACGCGGCATGTTGAGGCTTGGACCGCTGCTTGTCGGTGCAGATGGGCTGGAAGTTGAGGGGGCATCCACACCGCGGGTGCCACCACGCGAAGTTTGAGAGAATTCTCCATATGTTGGATCATATCGCCCCCACCAACGCGGAAGGATGATAACGGTATCATCGAAAGTTTTCTTTGTCCGCTGATCAAACTCATCATCCAACATGGTCCACTCAAGCACTTTTTCGAACTGATCACTCTTAACTTCTGGTGTTTCTGAACCTTGAACACTGCTCCAGGCACGATTCATGATGTCTTTGTAATACTCTATAGTTTCCTTTTTACTGAAACCTTTCATTTTGTCGGTCACATCTTTGACCAGATCAATCATAGTTGATTGCATGACTGTGCGGCGTTTGGCAGAATTTTCCTCAACGGCTGAATTAATAAATCCAAGTTCGTAGGGGTAGAGGCCTTCAGGCAAAGGATCTGCCGCTTTGATCTTCAAGGGTTCTTTCTGTAGGACCGTTGCAGCTTCCTTTTTTATCAAACCAAAAAGGATCATGGTCAATATTTTGCTCATTGGTTCTTCCATCAGAATGGCAGCTTCGACGGCTGTGAGGCCGCGCTTGATCCCCTGACCTTCCATGGAAATTTTGGGTGGTAAGTAGGCCAATTTGCGTTTGTTGGCGGCTTGTGAACCTTTGATGGCAAGGTATATGAAAAGCGCAAGAATCCCAAGCATCGAACCACAACAGGGCAGCATGCTCAAAAACTCTTGCCAACCACTTGATGTGGTCGCGGGGCCGTAATCCGTGCTATCAAAAATGTCTTTGCTGGAAATTGCTTCAGCTGGTACGACCGCAGCAGGAAAGGCAGCCCCAAAAACGTATTCGCTGTGGGCATCGGCGTTTTCTGTGTACCAGGAGTAATAGACTCGGCCATCCTGTGTTTGAGAAGCTTCCTGAGGAGTCGTTTCGCCTGACCAGTTTTCAGGTTTGTAGTACACACCCTGATCAGCCGCAACGCCAGGCGGCAGAATGATAGTCATACGATATTTAGTAGCGTTTGACCTATCGTACTGAGCGCCGAAATAATTGGGGGTAAATTGGAAATTAGCGTAACCTTGCCTGTCTCCGCTGTCATAAGGGTAAAGAACAGGCGCAATGTCAGTAATAGTCACCGAGACAGTACCTACTTTGCCAGGTTGAATGGCCATATTTCCAAGACCAAGTTCTATACCACTGACATAACTCGAATTCTTGATGTGGTTGATTTTGGCACCGTCAATATCCGCAGTTACCTTACTTAGTGAATATGAGGCCTCCGGCATGCCGACATCAACAAAATCCAAGGGATCAGCTGAGGTGTCATTTTCAAAAGTCATGATGTACTTGAGCGTCAGGCTGCCATCTTTTTCGAGATAGGTTTCCACCTCGTAAACCGGAACAGTAAACCGGTAAGTCTGCGCGTCAACAGGAACCGCAAAAAATAGGCTACTAAAGAGTACTGTAATAAGCAGACTAACCCTAATGAGTATTGATTTTCTCGTTACCACTTTGGCTCCTCGGTCACTTGATAAGTAGTACCGCAGCTATGGCAGGTGACCATTACGGCACCATTGGCAAGCTTGACATCCTCCGGGGAAAGCGGGGCACCGCAAGATTGACACTTGATGGTATCCATGCGCACATTACCGGAAAGATCGATTTTTTGAATGACTTCTTGTTTGGGTGGATTTGCCAAAGCAGCAAATTTAAATCCGGCAAAGATGAGAATTCCCGTCAGAACCAGACCAATGATTCCATAGGTTAACCAAGCAGGGTTTCCGGTGCCACCACCTGAACCTAAAATGAACAGAAAGGAAAAGATGACGAGTAGACCGGCTAAGATGTAAGAGATTGTGCTGGCAGCTTTCATGTTCACTCCTTAAAGAAGATATTTATTGTTATATTAATCACAATAATCGACAATTTCCTTATATAATATATTGTTGTACAGGAAATTAAATAGATAATAACATGCTTTAAAAAAATTATGGATAAAAAAAAGGGAGCTTATTATGACTGAAAACCAGATACCTGATGTTGTCATTGGAAGGCTTCCAATTTACCTGCTCAAGTTAAACCAACTACTGCGTGAAGGCCAAAAAGTAGTCTCTTCAGCCCAATTAGCCGAAATGATTGGAATACCAGCCACGCAAATCCGAAAGGATCTTTCCTGGTTTGGAGGCTTTGGAAAACAAGGTTCCGGCTATGATGTCGTTCATCTCTTAGACCAGCTCAACACAATTCTGAATCTCAACCGTATCTGGCAGGTCGTACTGGTTGGGGCAGGAAACCTGGGAAAAGCAGTGGTGGAGTATGATGGCTTTAGGCGCAAAGGGTTTGAGATATGCGCTGTATTCGATAACGAACCAAAGCGCATCGGGTCTCAGATTGGGCATTTGTTTGTACAGGATGTTGAAAACCTTGCGGCGTACGTCAAAGAAAACGACATTCTGGTAGCCGCTTTGGCAGTTCCCGCCAGCGCAGCCCCAGGCGTAGCTGATTTATTAGTTAAAGCTGGTGTGCGTGCCATCTTGAACTATGCACCGGTCACCTTACGCCTGCCAAAAGAAGTGGCTGTCTCGTACGTTGATCCAGTTCTCTCCCTGCAAAAAATGACGTACTATTTACCGAGACAAAATTAGTAATTCGGATGATTTCTAAGAATTAGATCTAGGCTCTCAAAGCCTTTTGCTGTGCCTTCAACGGTACACGTGAGGGGGTTTTCAACTACGTAAGCTGGTATGCCAAGCGCGACGGTCAAATATTTATCCAGTCCCCTCATCAAGGCAGTACCACCGCATAGAGCCACACCACGGTCAATGACATCTGAGATTAATTCTGGGGGTGTTTTTTCCAAAACACGCCTGATTGTGGAAACAATATCCTCAAGCGGTGGCTGCAGCGCATCCACAATTTCGTTTGTGCTCAATGTAGCAGGCTTCGGTAAGCCTGAAACCTGATCTTGCCCCTGGATATCCATGGTTTTTTCTTCGTCAACAGGTAAAGCAGAGCCTATCTTTATCTTCAGTTGTTCAGCTGTGGGCTGCCCAATAACCAGCCCGTATTTTTTTCTGACATAGGAAGCGATGGCATCATCCAACTTTAATCCAGCAACCGAAGAAGTCTCAGCACTGACAATACCAGTCATTGAAATGACCGCCGCCTGGGTGGTACCACCTCCGAGACTGATTATCATGTTTCCAGTAGGGGAATTTATTGGCAGGTCTATACCGATGGCAGCTGCCAAAGGCTGTGGTATCCAATTTACTTCACGGCCACCAGCACCAAGCCCAGCTTCCTGTACTGCCCGACGTTCCACACTGGTGAGCCCGTAAGGGACACTGATTAGTAACTGGGGTTTAAAGAACAGAGTCGGCCCCGTTACACGACGAATAAGCGTGCGCAACAAAATTTCTGTCAGCTCATATTCAGCAATCACACCATTTCTGAGAGGCCGTATAACCTCGATAGATTCCGGTACACGACCCATCATCCCAAGAGCAGTGGTGCCCAGCTCAACCATCTTCATTTCATTAACCGTGATGGCAACCACCGTTGGTTCCTGAACAAGAATCTGATTGTTCTCCGCTATTTGCGTGTGGAATGTCCCTAAATCTATACCGAGTTGTCGAGAGAAGCTTGCCATATGATGTCCGCTTTTTCTAATAATGATGAGTGAATTTTACCATCTGGGATAACTCAATGAGAAAAGTATTGCAGTGCAGTTCTTAATTTTTCTTCGACATCATCCGGAATGTCTTTTGGCAAAGCCTGAATAGCTGCCTGTGCTTCCACAACGCTGTAACCTAAACTTGTGAGGGCTTCAAGTACCTGGTCATCAATGGGAGTTCCGATACGAATTTCACTGCCATCCTCCGATAAGCCCACTTTGCCCTGTAGATGAATAAGGATTTTTTGAGCTGTTTTTTTTCCAACTCCCGGAACTCGAGAAAAAACCTCTGCTTGTTCACTGACAACCGCCCGCCTGATGGCGTCTAACGACAGATTGGAAATTACTGCCATTGCCAATTTGGGACCGATACCTTCAACCCCCAGAAAAAGCAGAAAGAAATGTTTTTCTTCTGCTGTCTGAAAGCCATACAAAGCAAGCAAATCTTCGCGCACAACCAGGAAGGTATAGAGAAAGGTGGTTTCTCCTGTCTGGACCTCCAGAAGAAGATGCTTGGGAACAAATACTTCAAAACCGATACCGTGTACATCTACTATCAAAGCATCGCTGGTAATAAAAGATACTTTGCCACTGATACTGGAAATCATGCTACCTTCCTCTTTTGCAGATAAGCCTGGTAAGCAATTATACCTGTGGCAACAGCAATATTCAGCGAGTCGCATGCGCCTTCCATGGGGATGGCAACCGTATCGGTGCAGGCAGAAAGCAGTGTTTGTGAGAGGCCCTGGCGTTCACTGCCCATGAGCAGTAAAAAGTTATGTGGATATTCAAACAGCGCGAAATCTTTTGACCCACGATCCGAAGTTCCAATAATCCGAAAATCTAACCAATTGTTCTGATGTTCGACTAATTCAGATATCGTGGTCTTAAAAACTGGCACTGTGAAAATTGAGCCCATGCTGGCTTTCACCGCGGCTGGATCAAAAGGATCTGTGCAATTTTCCAGAAGTAAGAGGCCCTCAGCACCTACTGCATCACTGATGCGCAGGATAGTACCCAGATTTCCTGGATTCTGAATTGATTCCAGCCCGATCCAAAGACCGGTAGGAGGTTTCGTTAGCTCAACTATTTGATGCCAGGATTGTTGAACAACAGCCAGGATGCCCTGGGGTTTCTCTTTTCTGGAAAGGCTTTCCATGACTTCTGAACTGACTTCCAGCAGCGGTATACCCTTAGAAGCTGCCTTTGCGAGGGTTTGTCTACCCAACTCACTCACCAGGTCTTCAGTGTTAAATACAATGCGCTCAACAATGGCGTGTGATTGTACCGCCTGGATAACTGCCCGCAAGCCTTCAGCGAGAAACAACCCACTGCCATCACGACCTTTTTGGTCAAACAGACTGCGGATCAATTTTACGGTTTCGTTTTGCTTGCTGGTAATAATCATCTATTTCTCATCGCCTAAAATCAGTTCCAAACGCAAAGTTGATAGCCTGCAAAGCGCGATCGCCAGGGCATCCGCTGCGTCATCCGGTTTGGGAATGTAATCCAATTCCAGAAGGGTCTTAACCATTTCCTGGACTTGCTTTTTTGTGGCATGTCCATAAGATGTAATGGCCATTTTTACTTCATTTGGTGAAAGCTCGGTGACGGGGTAATGCCCCTGTGCCAAACATAATTCTATGACGCCTCTGGCTTCACTTACCCGCATGCCTGTGGTGATATTCTGTTGAAAGAATAGCTTTTCAAGAGCACAATAATCCGGTTGAAACTTTTCCAATAATTCTGAAAGCTTTTCATACAAAAAAACCAAACGGCTGGAGGTAGTACCTTCAGCCGTTGCGTCAATTACACCGTATTCAAGGACTTCAGGGATTGTGTCGTCATCGCTGATTTTGATTAATCCGTATCCGGTAATCGCGATGCCGGGGTCAAGCCCTAAAATGATCATGCTGCTTATTCAGCCTCCATGGCTTCCATGATTTCATCTGTAACTTTTAGATTGTGGAATACGTTGGAAACGTCATCACTTTCTTCAAGTGTTTCAATGATCCGCAGAATGGTCAGAGCACCTTCCTTATCAAGCTCAACTTCCTGTTTGGCTAACATGCGCAATGAAGCTTCTTCAGGTTTGATATTGGCGGCTTTTAGAGCATCATTGATTGATTTGAAAGTTGAAGCCTCACCGATAACTTCAATATAGCCGTCTTCTTCTGTCACATCATCTGCGCCGGCTTCCAGGGCAGCTTCAAATATTTTGTCAAAGTTCTTGCCATCAGATTTGACACTGTAAATTGCTTTTCTATCGAACTGCCACGTAACAGAACCGTTGTTGGCTAAATCGCCCCCTGCGCGGGAGAGTATATGCCGGATTTCTGCGACGGTACGGTTACGGTTTTCAGTGACACATTCAATGATGGCTGAAACGCCTTTGCCGAGATAACCTTCATAGGTAATCTCTTCAAGTTCGCCAGCGCTCTTGTCGTCTCCAGTGCCACGCTTGATAGCACGTTCAATGGATTCCTTGGGCATATTTTGGGCGCGTGCCCTATCGATTGCCAGTTCTAAGCTGACATTCATGCCAGGGTCTCCGCCACCTTCACGGGCTGCTAATGCGATTTCACGAGCTAATCGGGTGAAGACTGCGCCTTTTTTTGCATCTGCAGCACCTTTTTTCCGACGAATTGTAGCCCAATGGGAATGTCCAGACATAAATCTACTCCTTAAATTTTAAGAGAATCTCGCTAGTTAAAGCGATTCATTATATCAGATGG
>CAYMNM010000097.1:0-2655 GCA_964391795.1 uncultured Anaerolineaceae bacterium
ACCACGATGTGCATTGGTCCATGGAATACCAATATCTTCGGTGGTCAAATGAGCATCTACAAGACATACGGCGAAACAGCAGAACGTATGATGGTCAAACGCTCATGCATTCTAAAAGGCTCGGTGACTGATTTAGTAAAGAAAACTTATGGGTCAAAGTCAAAAATGCCAATGACCAAAATGGGGATGTTCTCTTTGCTCCAGAAAACCTTGATTGAAGCAGAAGCATACGAGCCAACAAAAGAAAATTCTGCATATGACTATAAGAAAGTGGCAGTGAAAAAAATGCTAAACGGAGAGCTCCCGCTCTTCATGGCAGCAAACAAGGCAACAGAAATAAACTCTTTACTTGAGATCCTTGCAGATCGATCTGTCAAGCTCACAATTACCAGTGCATACCAAGCTCCCAAATGTAGCGAGAAAATTCAAGAGAAAAATGTCAACATAGTGTTAGGTGATCAAGAAGTTTTTGGTGAGTGGAACGACGATATTGACTACGATGGTTTCATCTCAATGCTTCAAGATGGAGTAAATATCAGTCTATCAGTGACATCCGATGGACGTTGGTCGGGGCGTGAGGCCTATCTGTGGTGTGCAGGGAATATGTATAAGGCAGGCCTCGATCCAGAGGAGGTAGTAAAGATGATGACCATCAATCCGGCCAGAATCTTAGGTTTGGATGAGACTCTGGGGTCGCTTGAGGAGGGTAAGCAAGCCGATTTGGTAATTTATGATGGAAATCCCATTAAATCCTACAAAGCCAAAGCAGTCGCAACAATCATTGATGGAAGTGTGGTGTACAAATATGAAAAATAACTGGCTTATCAAAAATATTACGGCCTGGACTATGAATCAGGGGATTATTGAAAACTGCGATATTCTGATCGAGGAAGGAAAAATAGTAGAAGTCCAACCAAATATTCAGAATCGAGATTTCAAACTGATTGAAGGAAAAGGCTTAAATGCCTTACCAGGGCTTATCGATGCGCACAGCCACATCGGTACTATGTCAATAAAAAATGACACACAAGATTCAAACGAAATGACGAATCCAGTCACCCCCGATGTGAGCATTATTAATGGCTTTGATCCTGAGTCCTCGGATGTTAAGGCTGCTATACAGAATGGCATTACCAGTGTAGGTCTGGCTCCTGGTTCCGGAAATGTGGTAGGGGGTGAGGTAATTGCTATAAAAACCTTCGGTACTAATGCATTTGACATGGTAATGAAAAGACCGATTGCTCTGAAATGCGCCACTGGCTTCAACCCAAAGAATCAGTACGGTACAAAAGGTGAACGACCATTGACGCGCATGGCCATCGCGCAGATTTTGGTTGAGTTGTTGACAAAAGGTCAGGAATACTCAAAAGCTAAAGCGAGTGGCGTTGATGATCCCACGAAGAAGCCAGCTTTTGATGCTGGGCTAGAGTTGGTTGAAAAAGTCCTGAAGCGAGAGATACCTTTGAAAGTTCATTCCGGTGGGTACGACATGCTCACGGTTGTTGATATTGCAAAAAGATTTAATGTGCAATTTACCTTGGATCACGCAACTGGATCTGCCAGATTCGCAGATGAGATTGCAGCAGCAAAGCCCTTTGGCGTTATCGGTGGACCCTATGGAGGCCCCGCGCATTTTGTGGGAGAAGGAAAGGGTAGAGGAATCCTGGATATGATCGAACTGAACAAACGTGGTGTACTTACGGCCATCATGACAGATGGTCCTATTCTCAGACCGTCCGGATTGATTCATGAGGTTGGGTCAGCTGTTCGGCTGGGTATGGATGTTTACGAAGCACTCAAAATGATCACTATTAACGCAGCCAAGATCATCATGTGTGAAGATCGCATTGGCAGTTTGAGTGCAGGAAAAGATGCAGATATTGTTATTTTCAAAGGTATCCCAGCGCTTGAAACAAATGCCACCGTTCAGTACACAATTGTTAATGGCAATATAGTTTTTCAAAGAAAAAAGGGATAGTCTATGTTTCGTTATGTTCGGAAGCGGATGTTGACAGGGATTTTATCCATTCTTTTTTGTTTGGCTTTCAATTTCGCATTGATCCGATTGGCACCTGGAAATCCCATCGAAATCCTGGCGGGAATCGATAATCCTAACCCCGAGATGATCGCTGCGCTGGAAGAAAGATATGGATTGAATAAACCGATCCATGAGCAGTTCGTCATTTATATATCGAAAATTGTTCAGGGAGATCTTGGGTTCTCATACCTTAGTAACCGACCTGTAATGAAGATTATCGGCGAAAAGGCAGGCCCCTCCCTCATCTTGACTGTAACAGGTGCCGTGTTGGCAGTAACTATTGGTACAACACTTGGCGTTTTTGCGGCAAAAGGAAACGGTAATAAGTTTGATCGGGTTATGTGTTCAATTTCCTATGTGTTTGATGCTACTCCATCATTCTGGTTAGGCCTGATGATGATTTTATTGTTTGCGTCCACCCTGAGATGGTTTCCAACAAATGGGATGATCAATGTGAGAGAACGTTACGATGGTTGGAGAAAAGTAGTTGACATCGCGTATCACCTTGTTTTGCCAGTGACAACAATGGTTCTTGTTCAAATCCCATATTATTTTAGGATTGCACGATCTTCTGTGATTCAGATTATGGCAGAAGAATTTATCACAACATTCAGGGC
>CAYMNM010000097.1:2755-7554 GCA_964391795.1 uncultured Anaerolineaceae bacterium
GATTTATTTACCCTGATCATCTACGGATCTGGAACATCATTAAAAATTGGTTTTGTCGCTGCCTCTATTGCGGGAATTTTGGGCACGCTAATTGGCGGAACAGCGGGATACTTTGGCGGAGGTTATGACAGGTTAATCTCGGAAATCATCAATATATTTCTGATGACCCCAACCTTTTTTCTAATCTTGATTGTTGTCGCCCTTTTCGGTAGTTCAATTATTAACGTGATGATTGTTATCGGCTTAACTTCCTGGACTGGTAATGCCAGGTTGATGCGGGCTCAGGCTATCTCCATAAAGCAACGTACTTATGTTGCCAGTGCTAAAGCAATTGGCGAAAAAGATTGGGTCATCTTGTTCAAGCATGTAATTCCAAATAGCATTTTTCCGATCATAGCGAATACAACCATGATCATATCTTCTTCGATTCTTATTGAGGCAGGTTTATCTTTCCTGGGATTAGGCGATCCAAACGTGATTAGTTGGGGCCAAATCATTTATTCAGGTAAGAATTACTTACCGAAAGCGTGGTGGATTTGTACGTTCTCAGGTATTGCCATTGTCTACGCAGTCTACACCTTCTTCCTAATTGGTGATGGTTTAAACCGGGTGTTAAGCCCTAAGCTAAAAACCTTAGAAAAGTAATCGGAGCGAAATGATTGCCCTGGAAGTAAAAAATCTCAATGTGCAATATCACACCACAAACCGTAAGGTGCATGCCTGTTCTGATGTAAATTTTTCATTGAAAGAACAAGAATCGCTAGGAATTGTTGGTGAATCCGGATCCGGAAAATCCACACTTGCCTTAGCGGTTCTAAGGCTTTTGCCAGCCCATGTTGCTTCGATTAGTGGCAGCGCTCTATATAAGGGTATGGATCTCATCTCTATTGAACAGGATATGCTCAACGATCTGCGCTGGAAAAAGATTGCGATTGTATTTCAAAAATCAATGAATTCGTTAAGTCCAGTTCACAAAATCAGCAAACAGATGGCTGACATATACAGAGTTCACGAACCGGAAGCAAGCCATAAAGTGATTAGAGACCGAATCTTTGAGCTGTTCACATTGGTTAACTTATCTGACCGGGTCTACAATCTTTACCCCCATGAACTCTCGGGTGGGATGATGCAAAGGATCTCGATTGCAGTAAGTCTTCTGCATAACCCAGAAATATTAATCATGGATGAGTCTACAACCGCTCTTGATGTTGTGACAGAAGGCCAGATACTTTCTGAGATTATGGAACTTGAAAAAAAGTTGAATCTTACACGAATTATGATTACGCATGATATATCCGTTGTTGCGTCTACCTGCAAAAGAATTGCAGTGATGTATGCAGGTTGTATGATGGAGGTTGGGGAGGTGATCGACGTGCTCGTAAGTCCCAAACATCCCTATACCCAGGCTTTAAAAAGATCATTCCCTAACTTTATCGGCGAAAAAACCGGACTCCACGGGATACCAGGAACTTTGCCTGACTTAACAATTGAAGCTCAAGGATGTGTTTTTGCCCCCCGCTGCAATAAAGCAACTGAAATATGTCAGTCGCAAAGACCTCAATTAACCCAAGTTGGTAACAACTGGCAAGTATATTGTCATCATGTGGGGGATTAAGATGGAACAAAAAATAATTGAGGTTAAGCAATTAAAAAAATATTATGTCCAGAAGAAAGTCATCAAGAAAGATGAAAAATCGATCAAGAATCCGCTTGTAAAAGCAGTTGATGGTGTAAACCTTTTTTTAAACAAAGGTGAGATCCTTGGTGTAATCGGTGAATCGGGTTGCGGGAAATCGACTTTGGGAAGATTGATGGTAAGCCTTGAGAAGCCCACTAGTGGAGAAGTGTTGTTGAACGGTAGAAGTGCTTCTGATTTGGTCAAGGAAGACAATTTAGCTTACCGACGAAAGTGCCAAATCATTTTCCAAAACCCTTATGACACATTTGACCCGAGATTGAAAATTGAAAATGTAATCATGAGCACTCTAAAACTACATAATATTGGTGCTAACACAATTGAACGCAGAGAAAAAGCGCTATCTCTTCTGGAAAGTGGTGGGTTAATTCCTGCGAAAGATTACCTGGATCGATACCCACACGAATTATCAGGTGGACAGCTGCAAAGAATATCAATATTACGGGCAATGCTCCTCGATCCTTGGTTCATTGTTTGTGATGAGCCAGTTTCCATGTTAGATGTGTCGGTTCGTGCGGAAATCCTGAACATGATCCAAGCGCTCAAGGTACATCTGGATTCGGCAATGATGTTTATAAGCCATGACATTACCACAACACGTTATATTTCAGATCGGGTTGCGGTAATGTATCTTGGAAGAATCGTGGAGACTGGAAAAACAGATGAAGTTTTACACAATCCCCAGCATCCGTACACAAAAGTACTGATTTCAAATTCTGGATCACTTGACCCTATGGAAAAAAAACAGATTATTCGAATCATTGGAGAACCGCCTTCCCCAATAAACACTGGACCTGGGTGTTATTTTGCCCCACGTTGTTATGCTGCCCGACCAGAATGTTTCACTTCCTATCCTGAACAGATTGAAGTTGAGACAGGTCATACTTTCACGTGCCACAGAATTCTGTAGAAGTATTTAAGACAGGACGTATGAAATTGCCTTTGTCAGATATTAAAAGAAGAGAGCAATAAACTCTTTATAGGGCTTAAGGGTAATAACTTATAGGGATGAAGAGTGTGGTAATTAAAAAGAAAGGAGGAGCAGGGATTTTTGTACTCACAAGCATGAGAATGGGATGAAAAACATCATCCATCGAACAAAGATTTACGAATAGGAGAAAGTCGATGAAAGCAACATTACGTTTATTTATTCTCTTTACGGTCGGACTGATGCTTTTGAGCGCCTGCGCGCAAGCAGTACCGCCTGCAACTACCGCCCCCGCTGCTCCCGAAGTAAAAGAACCGGCTGCTCCTGGGGCTCCTGCCCAAGCTCCAACCGAAGTACCCGCGCCTGAACCGACAGCAGATCCTGAAGCGGCCAAGTATGGCGGTACATTTGTATTAAACCTTGCTGGAGATCCAAAGTCTTTTAATCCGAATATGGTTCCAGACGATTACAACTTCCATATTTCACAAAATCTACATTGCCGATTGGTGAAGATGAATCTAAAGAATAACATCATGCCCGATCTGGCATTATCGTGGGAGTTTTCACCAGACGGTAAAGTGGCAACTTTTCACTTAGCTGAAAACGCGCTTTGGCACGATGGTCAACCGGTGACCTCTGCCGATGTAAAATGGACATTTGAGAAAATCATCAGTGAAAAAGCACACGCATCTTCTGGATTGGTAGATGTTGTTTCGATTGAAGCCCCAGATGAGCACACGGTTGTCTTTAATCTGAAGAACTCAAGCGCCATGTTTGTCTCCACTTTGTCCTGGTATGGAACCTATATTCTGCCGAAACATGTCTACGATGGCACCGACTGGCTTACTAATCCAGCCAACCTACAACCCATCGGTTGTGGTTCCTTCAAATTTGTGGAAAACACCCCTGGTGTAAGCATAGTATTTAAAGCCAACGAAGACTACTTTATGGGCCGTCCCTATTTAGATGAGTTGATTTATCAAATAATCCCTGATAAGAACACGGCATATCAAGCTTTTAAAAATGGTGAATTAGACAACCTTGCTGGTGGTTTCCCCCCTGCTGAAGTTAACAGTCTTGATAACGATCCCAATTTTAAGCTTCTGTACAACGAAGGTGGTGGCCGGGATTATCTTACATTCAATTTTGAAGACGAACACTTTGGCAAGCAAGCGGTTCGTCAAGCAGTTGCCCTGGGTGTTGATAAGCAACAAATCATTGATGTCGCCCTGAAAGGTATGGGCATTAAATCCGAGTATTACATTCCGTTCAATTTCACAGAATTTGTAAATGACGACGCCAAATGCCCTGAAAGAGACGTGGCCAAGGCAAAGCAAATTCTAGAAGAAGCAGGATACGTTTTAGGAGCTGATGGATATTACTTTACTACAACCTTTGATGTTTTCAGCTCCGGCAGCTCTCCTGACATTGCCGAAGTGGTAGTGCAGAACCTCAAAGAAATTGGCATAAACCTTGAAATAAACATGCAGGAATATGCAGCCTGGCAAGACAAAGTCAGAGATAACAAGAACTTCTCAATCACCTTACTCGGTGGACAACAGGCTCCAGACGTATCTGCAACGGGTATTCGCCTTGTGACCGGTGGAAGTATGAACTTCATGAACTACTCCAACCCAAAGGTGGATGATTTGTACGCGCTTGGGTCAGCAGAAGTCAATCTTGAAAAGCGCATTTCTTATTACAAAGAAGCCCAAGTATATCTTGCAGAGGATATTCCTCACGTACCGTTATCTGAATATAAATCCAAGATTGCGATTCCCGCTTACGTAATGGATCACGCGTGGACTTTGGATGCTCCGGCTAGTGCAGAGTGGACCTACACTTGGTTTCAAAAATAACTAAATCAAATTGATCATTGTTTCTGTGAGGCCGCTTTAGTAGAGCGGCCTCAACTTTTTCTTCACGTTTTATTGATTTTCAAGAACCCAAGTAACACAAGTGGGGTAAATACCATTAATGATTTAAATTTATTAATCCAGATGGAAAAATTGTTTTATATGGAATTCGTTAAGGAGACCAGTATAAGAATTTAGCGATCGACCAAAACTTGTGTGACTATCATTATCTTTGTACCTTCTATGAACTTTCACGTAATGTGTTTGAAAATTCCTGAAGAAATGTTAACCTAAAAAACACGAATCCCTATTGACAAGG
>CAYMNM010000098.1:0-5334 GCA_964391795.1 uncultured Anaerolineaceae bacterium
TAGAGCGCACGGTTCGGGACTGTGAGGTCGGCGGTTCGAATCCGCCTGCCCCGACAAAGACAGGCGATGAACCTGTCTTTTTTGTTACAATACCCTATAAGAGGTACTTATGCCATCAGATACACAGGTAATTTATTCAATGATGCGGGTGGGCAAAATCTACCCGCCTAATAAGCAAGTGTTGCGTGACATTTCATTAGGTTTTTATTATGGCGCCAAGATCGGCGTATTGGGCTTAAATGGCTCAGGCAAATCCACGCTGTTAAAAATTATGGCTGGCAAAGACGATGAATATGTCGGGGAAATTGCGGCTTCAAAAGGTTACAGCGTTGGACTCTTGGAGCAGGATCCGTACCTGGACCCTGAGAAAACCGTCATCGAAATTATCAAGGAAGGTGTGGCTCCCATCACAGCTTTACTTGAAGAATACGAGAAGGTCAACGAAGGCTTTTCTGACCCGGATGCTGATTTTGACAAACTAATTGAAAAACAAGCCCGCCTTACCGAACAACTGGAAAAGGTAGATGCCTGGAATTTGGAAAGCAATCTCAAGCTTGCCATGGGGGCGCTGAACTGCCCAGCGGGAGATATGCCCATCAAAGTGCTTTCGGGCGGTGAGCGCCGCCGTGTGGCTCTGACCCGATTGCTACTAACAGAACCAGATATCTTGTTACTGGATGAGCCGACCAACCATCTTGATGCCGAATCGATTGCCTGGTTGGAACATCATCTGCAAAACTACAAAGGCACAGTCATCGCCGTCACGCATGACCGCTACTTTCTGGATAATGTGGCAGGGTGGATATTGGAACTTGACCGCGGATATGGCATCCCCTGGAAGGGTAACTACTCTTCATGGTTGGAGCAAAAGCAAGAAAGATTGCGTGTAGAAGAAAAGACAGAAAGCAAACGGCAGCGGACGCTACAACATGAGTTGGATTGGATCCATATGTCGCCTAAAGCACGCCAATCCAAAGGCCAGGCGCGTGTCACTGCTTATGAAAAATTGCTTTCCCAGGAATTCGAAAAAGAGCGGAAGGATCTGGAAATCTATATTCCTTCCGGTCCGCGTTTGGGTAATGTTGTCATCGAAGCAGAGTCTATCAAGAAAGGGTATAGTGAAAAAATCCTAATCAAGGATCTGGATTTATCAATTCCTCCTGGCTCAATCGTTGGTGTAATTGGCCCTAATGGGGCAGGCAAGTCCACTTTGATCAAGATGATTGCTGGAATTGAAAAACCTGATGGCGGTAGCATTCGAACAGGTGAGACTGTCAAATTGGGGTATGCTGATCAAAGTCGTACGCTTGACCCAAATTTAACCGTTTTTCAAGCAATTACTGGTGGTGCGGATAATCTTCAGCTTGGCGATATGACGGTCAATTCCAGGGCTTATTGTGCCTCATTCAACTTTACAGGGTCTGACCAGCAAAAGACAGTTGATACCCTTTCTGGTGGTGAAAAGAACCGGGTATTCCTGGCAAAAACGCTTACCAGTGGGGCAAATGTCCTGCTACTCGATGAGCCTACCAATGATTTGGACGTCAACACACTGCGGGCACTTGAAGAGGCACTCGAAAATTTTGCGGGTTCTGCTGTTGTAGTCAGCCACGATCGCTGGTTCCTGGATCGCATTTCAACTCATATCCTGGCTCTGGGGCACGAAGGCAAACCACAGCTATTTTTGGGTAATTGGTCGGATTGGGAAGCTTATCAGGTGAACCGAACTGGCAAGAGCAACGACAAGCGCGAGCCTTTCCGTGAATTAAAGCGCTCTTAGAGCATTTTAAATAAAGAAATATTAATATATAAAAAAAGCGGTAGAGTTAACTCTACCGCTTTTGGATGGTTTATCCTTGATTACTCGAGGACCTTGACATCGGTTGCCTGGGGGCCTTTTGCGCCCTGAACAACACTGAATTCTACTGCTTGATCCTCTTTGAGGGTTTTGAAACCATCACCCATAATAGCGGAGAAGTGTACAAAGACGTCTTTCTCACCATTCTTGCGGGCAATGAAACCATAGCCCTTTTCGCCGTTGAACCACTTTACGGTTCCAATCTCTTTTTCTGCCATACTAAACGTACCTCCAAAATAATTAAAAAGATTTTTGTTTGTGTTTCTGGAGGTTCATGCTGAGATCGTTATTCACTTTCGTACAAAGAACTTCCATAACTTCAAAATATTTATACTCGATTTATTATGTCAAGTCAATAAAAATTGACAGTTAAGTAATTGTACAAGATCAACTTGCCCAAAATTGAGGTAAATAGGCCTTATTTGATTCCAAAATATCCTCAAGAACCGCCTCTGCAATATCAATGTCATTAATGACAGGATCCAGCAGTAGCGATTGGGTGGCCAGTGCCCGATCACCGTGCACAACAGCATCAATGCAGAGTTGGCTGCAAAGCGCTTCGCGTTGTAAAAGGCCGGTTATGCCTTTGGGCATTTCAACGATTTCTTCGCCACGAAATCCGCTGGCAGAAACAAACGCTGGTACTTCCACAATCGTTTCAGAACTCAAACCCGGGATCAAACCAGAATTGGGGATGTCAACAGCTTCCCAGTAAAGGTTCTTGTCCTCGAGAATGGCCGTAATGACTTCCAGAGCCCCCTCGCTGTCGGGATACCGCAAGCTTTCAGCACCTTTCCTGGAGGAAATGGTGGTCTTGATCATATCCCACTGGAAGTCTCGTAAAGCCGCATTCAAATCCCAATCGTAAAGGCTGCAATCGAATTTGTTCCAGGGTTCTGTTTGCGCGTTAGACATCCAGGGCAAATATTCACACAGGTGTTCGTCACCAGGGATTGGGAAAAGTCCAAAATGTTTAAAAACTTTGCGTGTCAGCGGCTCAAAGTTGGAACTTAAGCTTTCCCAGGCTTTTCTGAATTGGGGGTAGAGATCTTTCCCACTTCCGCGTTCCTGCAATTCCAACATCCAGGTAAAGTGGTTAAGACCGGCAGCTTTGATTTTGAAGGCTTGTTGACCTAAAGCTTGAAAGTGGTGGCTTGCCAGATGGTTGCGCGGGTCAGCATGGGTACTCTGGAACTCCTCCACGCCTTCAAATTGATAATCTGAGGCGAGGGCTTTGGCAACCATGGCGTAACCCATGCCCAATTGATGGCAAAGCCCTACTACTTTTATTTGGGTATATTGATTGACCAGGTAACATAACCTGTGCATCGGATTGGTAAAGTTTATCAACCAGGCTTCAGGGCATAGTCTTTCCATGTCCCGGGCGATGCCAAGCACCGGGGCAACATTCCTTGCGGCATGAGCGAAGCCACCCGGACCGCCATTTTCACCGTAAGGTTGGCGCAAACCATACTTATCAGTAAGTTTACAATCAGCTTCCCAAAGCTGCTCTCTGGGGGTTACCTCAGTTGAATTGATGACAAAATTTGCACCAGTTAAAGCATCCGCGTGTCTGGAATGACTGCTGATGAGCTTGTGGCAATCCCATTCAGAATTCAGCCAATTTGCCAGCTCGCTGATGAGGTCCAATGAAGCCTGATTCTGATCCACCAGGCAGATTTCGCTGCCCTCCAGCTCATCTGATTGCAAAAGGGTGATCAAGGTGGAAAGGCCAAAAGAAAAACTTCCAGCCCCAATACAAACAATCTTGGTCATCGTTTCTCTTTGCTATTTAAGTATTCCGTAATGGCTTTTGCCGCCTTGCGGCCGGCGCCCATTGCCAGAATAACGGTAGCACCACCGGTCACAATATCTCCCCCCGCAAACACACCTGGCATGGACGTCTGACCTGTTTCAGTATCGGCTACGATGTGAGCGTGCCTGTCAAAAGAAAGCGCTGGTGTCGTTTTCTGAATAATCGGGTTTGAACCATTCCCCACCGCCACGATGACAATTTCCATCGGAATTTCATATTCCGACCCTGGAATAGGGGAAGGTCGTCTGCGGCCTGAGCTATCAGGTTCTCCTAATTCCATTTTGATCAGGCGGATGGATTTCAGCCAGCCAGTCTCGTTACCCTTGAACTCCAGCGGATTTCTGAGAAACTCAAACTTGACCCCTTCTGCTTTGGCGTGCTCAATTTCCTCTACACGGCCTGGCATTTCAGCTTCGCTGCGGCGGTAAATAATTGTAGAACTAGCAGCCCCCAGCCGCAGTGCTACACGGGCAGAGTCGAGCGCGGTGTTGCCAGCACCAATAACCGCCACGTGCTTGCCTAATATGTTGAGGATTGGGGTATCAACCTTCGGATATTCATAGGCCTTCATCAGGTTGACACGCGTTAGAAATTCGTTAGCAGAATAGACTCCTATCAGGGACTCACCAGGGATATTGAGGAAATATGGCAAGCCAGCGCCTGACCCTATAAAGATGGCCTCAAAACCCTCATCGTGCATCAGATCTTCAATGGTATAGGTTGCGCCAATGAGGGCATCAGCAACGAATTTGACGCCTTGTGCTTTCAGTGCGTCCACTTCAAGGCTGACAATATCCTTGGGTAAACGGAACTGAGGTATGCCGTAGCGCAATACACCACCAAAATCGTGAAAGGCTTCAAAAACAGTCACATCAAAACCAGCTTTTATCAAATCGCCGGCGCAACTAAGTCCCGCTGGACCTGAACCCACAATGGCAACTTTTCGGCCATTTGTAATTGTTGGAGTCGGCTCTGGTAGTGTGCTATCTTGCGCATAAATGTCACTGCAGTATCGTTCAAGCGCACCAATAGCGATCGGTTTGCCTTTGACCTTCAGAATGCATGCACCCTCACATTGATCAGATTGTGGGCAAACACGTCCGCAAACACGCGGCAGCGCGTTTTCTTCTTTGATTTTTGCCCCTGCTTCAGAAATCCGGCCTTCTTTGATTAACTTGATGAATTTCGGAATTGGAACCGAAACCGGGCAGCCAGCTACGCATTTGGGAATACGGCACTGCAAACAGCGGGCAGCTTCGGCCATGGCTTGCTCCCGGGTGAAACCGGTGGCCACTTCTTCAAAGTTGCGGATGCGTTCAGCTACGGGTAGTTCAGGCATTACTTGCCTGCCAATCACAAGCTCAGGTTGCGCTTCTTCAAGCTTGATGGTGTCAATCTGAACATCCATACGGCAATCTTCAGGATGGTTGTAAGCTCGGTTGCGATTGATAACGGTGGCGAAATCCACCAGGTGACCATCAAACTCAGGTCCATCTACGCAGGTAAATTTGACGGTGTTGCCAAGTTGCACGCGGCAACCCCCGCACATGCCAGTGCCGTCCACCATAATAGTGTTAAGGCTCACTTTGGTTGGAATGCCATACGGCCGCGTGACTTCGCTAACCGCGCGCATCATCATTAGTGGGCCAACTGCCAGCAC
>CAYMNM010000098.1:5434-7446 GCA_964391795.1 uncultured Anaerolineaceae bacterium
GAGGCATTACCAAGCGGGCCAAAGACATCCAGAATGACATCTCCAACCGACATTTCCGCCAATTCTGAGGTGCTTTTTCCTACAGCTTGAACAATCAAGCGAATGCTTCCTTCTTCCGGATTTTGGTCGACAATAGTCAGTGGAACACGCTCGCCGCCTTCATTGAGGCGCAGAATCACAAACTGCCCGGGATGGCCTTTGCGTGCGATTTGGGGTGCAAAAATCCAGAAGCTATAAATCTTCTCTGCAATTAATTGCTTGTCAACAATACTTCCTTGCTGGTACGTCTTTAACAGATCTGGCGCTAAAATTTCAGTCAAAACTTCCTCCAGTTAATTTTTTAAGAAACACCAGAAGACAGCCTGGCTTTCATCGTTGCCTAGAACATAAGAAATACAGTAGCGCCCTGATGTGAGAGCGGTATCTGGCTCAAGTACCGGAATTTTAGATTCCAACATTTTCGTATTTGAAGCAACCATTGCCTGAGCAGAATCCAAGAGTTTGAGTTTGCTGGAATCCGTGACCATTTGGTCCTTCAGAATAATCTGTGGTGCCTCAAGGTCAGTGATAACCAAGCCTGCATCCTCCTGCGGAAATGCTTTTAAGATATTCAAGCGACGGAATTCCTGACCTTCCAGCAAAAAGACTCCATTTTGCTTGGCAATTGGCTCGATGTTCATGCTGATGCTCTGTTTTTGAGGTGAAATCAGATTCTTGAGCGTGGACCCAACCAAAATGCCAATGATGATAAAAACCGCTAGAACCAGGCCAAAGAGGAGCAATTGCCACTTGAGCCGTTTGGCTTCTGTAATAATTGGATGCTCCGTGGGCAGTTCTTCAGCAACTGGCGCTACCTCTTCCAGATTTTCATCGTCCGCGGTTACCTGGGTTTCCTGATCTAATTCCGGCTCAATTTCATCTGACGCTTCACCATCTGCTGTTACCTGCATTTCCTGATCTAATTCTGGCTCAGTCTCATCGGACGACTCTTCATCCACAGTTACCTGCGTGTCTTGATCTAATTCGAGTTTGATTTCCTCTTTTGCTACTGCTTCACCTGGCGTAGTCAAGGCAGCGATCACCGGAGAAACCTGGGTGGCTTGATCTCCTAGTGCTTCCTCAGAAAGTTCTTCATTAGTGGTTGTACTTTCTGTTTGATCCTGCGCCAAATTTTCTGCTGCTTCTTTTAGGCTTTCTTCAATTTCGGTGTCTTCTACCTGATTTTCAATTTCCTCAGAAGCCAAAATCAAATCGGGTTCAGCCTTTGTGCTTTCTTCCGGTTCCAAATTTTGTTCTGCAAGCTCAAGCTGGTTGGTGGAGTCAGGTGGGATGGTATTTTCGGTATCAGGATCGTAATCTGCTAGATTCTCGTCTGATGGTGTTTTAGTTTGCGGTTCTGCCATTGGCGTGAGCGTACCCACTGGCGCTTGAACAGCTGACTTTTCTGTGCCCGTCTTAAATACACCGATAGGCCTGGTGTGATCTGATAGGGTCTCACCCGGTTTCGGAGCGATAAACTTTTTCCTTTTTAAGAAAGCCATGCCTCGTTGTGCCGGTTTGTTCTCCGGGTCGATCTCCAGCGCCTTCTGAAGAAACTCAGTTTGCTTTTCTTCGTCGTCAATGATCGCTGACAACCAAACCCACACATCCGCGTTCTGAGGGTTTTCTTCAGCAGAACGACGTAAAAGCTGCAAAGCTTCTTCCATGCGCCCGCTCTTTGCGGCATCGATGCCATCTTGCAATAGTGTGCCCATTTCAGTCTCCTTGGGGTGGTCGTTGCAATCTTCAGACCAGCGAAATTTTACCACGCGTAGGATAAAATACCTTTTAAAGGAGTTTTGCATGCAGATAGCAATCATTTCTGATACCCACAACGACACGTATGCTTTGGAAAAGGCCATAAAAGAAATCCATCGCAGAAAGGTTAGCTACCTTGTCCATTGCGGAGATCTGACTTACAGGCACATCTTGCAAGCTTGCCAGGGATTACGCATATTTCTTGCCTACGGAAA
>CAYMNM010000099.1:0-7337 GCA_964391795.1 uncultured Anaerolineaceae bacterium
TCCAATAAACAACACGGAAAAGACCAGGTTGGGCGGAGGAACCATGCAAAATGATCTCAAAATCCCTATCGGCAAGCTGTTAAGGGCAGATGCCAGTAGCTTTGTGGCTGGGTGCCGGGTGCATGAACTGGAAGCCCCGGCCCTGGGCGCGCTGGTCAAAGTGAAACTGCGTGATGGGGCTGAAACCTACGGCTTGATCAGCAATATCACTATTCAGGATGATGGCCTGGTGCGCCAGATTGCCTCGCGCGGAACCTTGAGTGCCGAATATGAGGCCGATAATCGCTACAACCGCAACCTACCCGTTGAAATCTTTGTGCTCACCGTGGGTTATCGTCAGGCAGGCAAGCTCTTTCAGCGTCTGCCACCACGCCCACCCTTCAGTTTGGATGCTCTTTGGCTTTGCGATGAACAGGAACTTTGCGATTTTACCGAGAACCCAGCCTATCTGCGCCACATCTTGCGTGTGCAGGATCAACCCCTGGAAGAACTACTGGTAAGCCATTTAGCCCGGGCAAAAGCAGCGCATACGGCCGTAAATCCCGAAAGCGACTGGTATGCCAAAGCCTGTAAAGCGCTGATAGTCTACTTGCGTGACGATTATGAAACCATGGCCAGGGTGCTAGGCGCCCTTGGGGAATTGGAGGCCTGATGGACAACCCAACACCCATATCAAACAATCAAAATCCACCTATTGGCTATGTCACTGGCGGAGGGCTCGAAGCCAACTTGCAGGTGCGTCTGGAAGTGCCTGCTCACGAAGTGCAGGAAGGCGCTTTTGTTGTTACTGATAGCGATCACTGGCGTTTTTATGGACTGGTGACCGATTTACAACTGGCTTCCTCAGACGAGCGTTTCGCGGCAGAATCGATGGAGCGTCGCTTCACACCCAGGCTTTCCCAGCTTTTGCGTGAGGAGACCCTCTATACCAACCTGGTCATGCTGCCAGCCCTAATGCTGGACCGCGGCCCCGACCTCACCTCACCTGAATACCCGGTCTGGCGCGAGCTCAATAAGGACAAAATCAAGCCTGTGCCCGTCAAAACTATTCCCGCCCACCACGCGCCTGTCAGATTGGCAGACCGGGCTGACATCACCGATATTTTTGGTGAGGAAGATGGCAAAAATATGTTCCGCGTGGGCGAAACCCGCGAGCAAGGCCACCCTATCTGCCTGGACCTTGAAAAGTTCGTCAAGCGTTCCTCCGGCATCTTTGGTACAACCGGCTCGGGTAAGTCTTTTCTCACCCGCATGATTTTGGCTGGGCTCATCCACGCCAATACCGCAGCTACTCTGATTTTTGACATGCACAACGAGTACGGCCCCGATAGTACATCTTCCGATACTGGTGCCCCGGTACCCGGGTTAAGGGGCAAATTCCCCAGCGCTGTGCGTTTGGTGGGTTTGGGGGCTGGCACCAGCTTCGGTAAACTGCAGGCGGATTTTAACCTCGAAATACCTACTTCCGAAATCACCCCCGAAGATATCCTGTTGCTCTCGCAGACGCTTAACCTGCGCGATACAAGCGCGCAGACTCTCAGTTCCCTTTACAGTGATTTTGGAGCGGATTGGTTTAGAGAATTCATGACCCTCAGGGTTGGGCTTACAGAAATTAATGATGAAGGCAAAAAAGTGCCCGCTCCTGGCAGCGTGGCATTGTGGGCAGAGCATTCGGGCGTCAACATCATGGCTGCTGAAGCTCTGCACAATAAGTTGCAGAGGTTATTCCGCAGCCCGTACCTCGTTGAAACACCGGCGGAAAACGCCCTGCAAAAAATGATCGAGACCCTCAAAGCAGGCAAGCACGTTATCCTGTCTTTCGGGAAGTACGATTCTGAGCTCGATTATCTGCTGGTAACCAACTTGATTACCCGTAAAATCCGGGATACCTGGGAAGACTGGACCAACGAGTACCATCGCGACAGCAGCAAAAACCCTGAGCCGCGTCCCCTGGTGGTGGCCGTGGAAGAAGCCCACAAACTGCTCAACCGCGAGATGGCCAGCCAGACCATTTTCAGCACCATCGCCCGCGAAATGCGCAAGTACTATGTTACCCTGCTGATTATTGACCAGCGCCCCTCCCAAATCTACGATGAGGTCATGTCGCAACTTGGCACGCGCATTTCCGGCTCCCTGGGGGATGAAAACGACATTGATGCGGTGCTTTCCGGCCTGGCCGGCCGGCAGGCTTTGCGTGGCATGCTGGCCAAACTCCAACCCAAGGAGGAAGTACTGATGCTAGGCTGGGGCGTGCCCATGCCCATCCCCATTCGTTCACGGCGTTACGATGACAAGTTCTGGGCGGAATTGCAGGGCGGCGGCTTGACTGAGGCCCAGCGTAAACTCGCCCGGGCAATGGCAGGGGCAGACGATGATTCCGATTAAGCTGACCCTGGAGGGTTTCACCTCCTACCGCAACAAACAAGTGGTTGACTTTACGGAGTTTGAAGTGGCCTGTGTCTCCGGAGCAAACGGCGCAGGCAAGAGTTCCCTACTGGACGCGATTACATTCGCTCTTTACGGCAAAGCTCGTAAAAATGATGAATCTATCATCAACAGCGCTTGCTCAAAGGCCAATGTGGTTCTTGATTTTCAGTACGAACAGGCCGTCTATCGGGTGGCCCGTTCAATCACGCGCGGCAAAGGTGGCCAGGTCGATTTTTACATCTACAATCCTGATGCTGAAACATGGAAAACAATGAACGAACGCACGGCTTCAGAAACCAACGCAAAGATCGAGAAGACACTGCGCCTGGACTATGAAACCTTCATTAACGCCTCCTTCTTCCTGCAGGGCAAGGCTGATTCCTTTGCCATGAAGAAGCCTTCTGAGCGCAAGCAGATCCTGGCCAGCATTCTGGGCTTGGATGAGTGGGAGCGTTATCGTGAATTCGCCCGGGATAAGCGCTCCCAGCAGGAAAGAGAATTATCGCTTAACCAGAGCAAAATGGACGAGTGCCAGGCTGAGATTGACGAAGAGCCCAGGCGCAAGCAGGAATTGGCTGAACTGGAAAAAGAAAAGGCTGAAGCACACGCTAAAATGGTTGAACTGCAAGCCCTGCGACAGAAGCAGCAATCAGAAGAAACACGTTTGAAAGCTCAACGTGAAGCCCTGGAAAGGCTTAATCAGTTATTACAGAGCGCCGAACTGGAGCAAACAGAGATTATTGCCCTGATCGCCAAACGGAATGAACAGCTCAAGGCCTGCCAGGTGGAGCTTGACAGGGCGCCCCAGGTAAAGGCGGATTACGAAGCCTATAAACGAATGCGCCAGGAACAGGAAAACCTTGACAACCTGCAATCCAAGGTGCGACCAATCGAAGACCAGCGCCGTGACCTGATGGCCCAGATAGAGAGAGAAAAGGCTGTGCTTACCAGCAAACTGCAAATACTGGAAAGTGAAGCTGCCCGACTGGAAGGCGAGCGCGGTCAAATCCAATCTCTTGAAGTTCAAAACGCGAGTATTGAAGCTGAACTTGAAACCTTGGAAAAACAAGTTCAACTGCGGCCAGCCCTTGAAGCCAAGATCGCCGCCTTGCAGGAAAAAGCGGGTACCTTGCAGGCTGAACTGACACAGATCGAGAGCAAGGGACGCGAGTTAAAGGATCGCGTGGCTGAACTTGACCAGATCGAAGGGGCGGTCTGCCCTTTGTGCGGCCAACCCCTTTCCGCGCATGACCGCGAAAGCCTTGTCAGTGAGCTTGACTCTGAGCTGAATGCTTCACGTGAGCTTTACAGCAGCAAACAATCCGAGCGTAACCAGACCATAGCTACCCTGAAACAGGAACAAACTGATCTCCAGGAGCTTGCCAGGCTTGAATCCAAGTTAAATAATAGCAAAGTGCAGTCCGAAGGCCTCTTGCGGCGGATCGAAGCCCTGCAGAAAAACCAGGCTGACTGGCAAGCCGGCAAAGCTGCAGAGTTAGACCGCTTAAAGGCGCAACTTAGCACCGATATCATCCTGCCTGATGTCGCAAAACAAGTAAAGAAGCTTGAGGTTGATCTGGCAAAATTTGGCTACGATCCCACCAGGCACGCAACCCTACGACAACAGGTGAAAGCTAACGAACGTATTGAAACTCAATTTAATCACCTCGAGATTGCGGCCAATGACGCCAAAAATCACCTGGAAGCCCTCAAAGAATTGGAAGCGCGCCTCAAAAAACAGGAAAACGAGAGCGAAAAGCTTGCTGCTGAGCAGGCTGAACTGGCCGCCAAACTGGCCGCTGATAGCGCGGGCTTGCCCGATGGTCGCCAAACCGAGCTGGAGTTGCGCTCGGCGCAGGATGCTGAAGCCCTGGTGCTCAGACAACTGGGTGGCGCACAGCAACGTCTGAAAGCGGTTGAGGTGCAGCGCGAACGCTACAAGACCTTGCTGGAAGAAGCCAGTGAAATCCGTAAGAAAATCGACCGCCTCAAGCAGCTTGAGAAAGCGTTTGGTAAAGATGGCGTACCCGCTCTGCTCATTGAACAAGCCCTGCCGGAACTGGAGCAAACCGCGGATGCCATTCTCAAGCGGCTCACCAACGATGTTATGTCCATTTCCTTTCCCACCCAGCGCGAGTACAAAGACGCCAAACGCAAAGACAAACAAGACACGCTCGACATCCAAATCAGCGATGGCGGCAGCACCCGCGATTATGAAACTTATTCAGGCGGTGAGGCTTTCAGGGTCAATTTTGCCATCCGCCTGGCGCTTTCGCACGTTTTGGCGCATCGCGCCGGGGCCCGCCTGCAAACATTGGTCATTGATGAAGGCTTTGGCAATCAGGATGCCGAAGGCCGCGACAAGTTGGTGCAAGCCATCAATGAAGTCAGCAATGACTTTGCCAAGGTATTGGTGATCACCCACCTGGATGAACTTAAGGATATCTTCAGCACCCGGATTGAGGTGAGCAAGGCTTTGGAGGGTTCTACGGTCAGCGTCGTTCAGAGTTGAGCTGAGAGAATTTCTGAGGAGAGCTGCTCGCAAAACGCGAACAGCTCTTTTTCATATCCGCTCTTTATCGGGCCGCCTTTCAGGTACTCAGCCAGAAAATGCTCAAGTGCCTGGGGTAAAGCTCGGTCTGGTGAGGTCTTCCGGTAGGCGGCGATCAGCTCTGTTTTGTTATAGATCAATTGATTGCGCAACACAGCCAACCAGGTGCGCAGCACCAAAAGCAGGTATTTGGCCTGGAGAGGTGCAGCACAGGCTTCCACGGCGCCATGATTGGCCTGCCACCAGCGCAGTTGGGAAGGGAAATCCGCCTGGAAATCCGCGGGGCCAGGCATTCGTAATTGGCTTAAGTCATATGAGCCTGTCAACAGCCGTGATTGGACTAACAAGCGGGCCACCAGGTCGGGGCGCAGGTAAAGCCCGGTTTGTGGGCTTGTAGCCAGGTCGCTTTCGTAGCGCGGCAGGATGTCAACCTCCAAGCCTTCAGGAATTTCCCCCAGCAGGGACTCCAGCAGTTCTGCCTGCTTTCGATAATCAGACACGTCAGGCCGCGAACCCGCGAGAAGGGCTAAAAGGTCCACATCGCTTTGGCCGGGTTTGAAGTAAGCGCCGGGCAGCGATCCAATCACAAAAAGAGCTTTAAAACCCGGCAGATCCGCTTTTTGGACGCGCTCTGAAACCTTCTCAAGGAAGGACCAGACAGCAGGTTCGCTCACAGGATCCGGCATAGGCTAAGCCTTGTCACCTGCCCCTTTGATCTGGGTGAGCGCCAGGGTGGAGAAGAGGAACATCAGGCCATACAGCGACATGAGCAACGTAAAACCGCCCGCGTCGCCAATGGGGCCGCCAAGATAAGCGCCAATAGCGCCCGCGCCCGCGCCGGCCAGGTTGGAAAGGCCCAGGTAACGGCCGGCCTCAGCCTTGGGCACAATGCTGACGCCCAATGCCCAGTTGGCCGCGTAGAAGAAGCCCATGGCCAAACCGCAAATGAAGCCACCCACCACCATGATGCCCAGGGTCGGGGCAAAGACCACGATGCCTGAACCCAAAGCACCCATCAAGCCGCTCACCAGAATCAAGCGCTTGGACCCCAGCCAGACCATCATGCGGGTGGCCAGGATGGACGCCAACAGCAGGCCGATAGCCAGGATGCCCATCAGCAGCATTACCGGGCTGACGGCCGCGGCACCTTGCGCGTCGGCGAAGCGCTCCTGCACGAAGTAGAGCAAAAAGCTGGAAAGGTTGGTAACGCCCACGATGAAGGCCAAGCGGTTAATCACCCACCAGGTAAAAGTTTTTTCAGATTTGGCTTTTTGGCCCAGGCCAATGCGCAGGCTGGCAATGACGCCCAAAAGGACGGCAATCAGCATGACCGCCAGGCCAAGGACCCCCATCAGCAGCAGGTCCGGCAGGTTTCTGCCGGTGATCAGCGGCAGGGAATATTTAACTACCAGGCCGAGCACCAGAATGATCACGGAGAAAGCAGCCGTCATGCCAACGATGCGCAGGATGGCATCCTTTTCAATGGGCGGCGCTGTTTTTTGAGGTTTTTCCTTGATGAGCATAGTCAGCGCCGTGCACACAAGATAAACAACAATCAGCAGAATGAGTGCTGCCCAATAATTTTCATTTTCGATCTTGCTTTTCACCACCAGGAACACGAAGATGATGGGCAGGGGTACTTCCAGTAGCGACTTGATGGAGGAGAACCAGGCATACTTGGATTTGGGGGCAATATCCGGTATCAAGCCCTGTGTGGCCCCGTGGCCGAGGTTGGAGGCAAACATGGAAAGTACTACAACCAGCAGCAGCACCCAATAACCGCTCATGCCGCTCATGTTGTAAGCAATCAAGCCCACCGCCACGAAACTTACGATGTCCAGAAGGCTGCCCGCCAGGATGAACGGCCGTCGCCGGCCAAGCTTGCTGGTGCTGTGGTCAGAAAGGATGCCGGCAATGGCCTGCACCAGCAGCGCCACCATCAGGCTGCAGAGGCGCAGGATACCAAAATAGGTACCTTTTAGTTCTTCACCTACAAAAGCCTGCACGAGTAACGGCAGCAACAGGGGGGTCATGATGTTGCTGCGCGTGGAGAGCGCAAAGAACATGCTGCTGGTAAGGTAGGGCTCATACCAGGGCACCTTGCGTTCAGGGGCAATCCCTGGGCCTTGCTCCAGGTGGGGGATGTTGCCCGGGTTTTCCAAGGCTTCAGCTTTCATTTTCTCGAAATGAGATTCCGCGGAATGGTCTGTGCTTGCATCCAAGCCGACTTTGTAGGTAAATTCTTTCTCTTCAGCCATAAAAAGGTCCTTTCAATGAGGCAAGGATGAAACAAACACAAAGATTATAGCAGGTTGGTTGGATCGATCATCACTTTCCAACCCCGTAAGGGCAAGCTGTT
>CAYMNM010000100.1:0-7223 GCA_964391795.1 uncultured Anaerolineaceae bacterium
TTTTTGGTAGTGCAAATATTTCCATATTTCGAGGGTTCGATTTGAAAACGAGTTGCCTGGTGCGCACTCCCTCAAGATTTTTCAGCACCACTCTCCGGTAAAGTAGTTAATATTCCTTTTCACGGTCTACGATCTATTTCCAAAGTACTTTGTTTATTTCTCTTGGTGTAATCTGGAGTGAAAGTTCTCAGTCCATTCAGCTATCAGGCTTACTCCTCAATGATTTCAATTTAGTTGAATTTCACAAGGTTCGATTAAACAGCAGTTCAAGTTGTTTTTAAGAGGTTCATAAAGTAAAGTAGATAATGTTGAATTCAATCATCCTGGTCAAATTCTAAGCAAATTTAGAATTCCCTACAGAACACGGATCATGATGAAAAAGGAAATCACTAACTCTTAAAAAGGAACTTCGATGAAATTAGGCTTTATTGGCACCGGTGGCATCACAACAATATTAGTGAACGGCTTTTTAGCCAAGAACAATGGATTAGAAATAATCGTCTCCCCAAGGAATGCTGAACGTGCTGAGTCTTTGTTGGAAAAATTCCCAACCAATCTAAGCATAGCCAAAAACAATCAGGAAATTGTTGACCAATCTGATTACGTATTCTTGTGTGTAAAGCCGGAAATTGCCGAAGAGGTAGTTAGACCGCTTATTTTTGGTAAGAAGCATCAAATGATCAATCTTGTTGCAGGCCTTCCTCTTGAAACATTAAAGCTTTGGCTTGGGGATATTGATTTACTTGTTCACGCAATTCCCATGAGTTTTGCCGCCCATGGCTACGGTCCTATTGTTCTATTTCCAGATGAAATAAGAGCCAGAAAATTACTGGAACTAATAGGAGATGTTTTTGCTGTTGACAACGAAGAAGATGTCCGCATTCTTCAGGCGATTACATCTGTTCAGGCATCTTTCTACACATTACTTGATTCAGTAGTTAATTGGGGGATTGGTAAGGGCTTATCCACGGAATTAGCTACCTCCTATACGTCAAGTTTGTTCATGGCATTTACCAAATTTTCTCAAGACATAGACAAAGAGGGATTGGCCCAACTTAGCGAAGAGATGACGCCCAAGGGATTAAACTGGACAACCAAGACAAATTTGCTAAAAGAAAACGCAATTGATGCCTGGCCGCGGTCATTGGATTTAGTCATGGACCGTCTGCGGTTGGAGTAATCTTAATCACGTTGGCAAGATCGATTTTTACCCCAATAGGGTATTACCATCAATTGTGTTTGGGATTATTTTAGTTGAAATTGAGGGCAGTAAACCTTTGGCCCCTTCTCCTGCGCTGGCCACTAAAGGCTGGTAAATTTTGCAATCGATAAGAGAAAAACGATAATTGCGATATTCAAAGACAGTAGGTATGTAACAGCTAACTAATTCTTAAGCTTCATATAATCTTTTCAAGCAAGCGTCCAAGGAATTTGCCAGAATAAATTGATTTATCGTACGTTAGTTTGGGTTCAGCGGAAAACGTCAACCTTCAGAATTCAGTTTTGCGTAAACAAAGGTGTCTTTCCATATGGGGTTGCCGTCAATATCTCTCCAAAAGAACACATTTTGTTGAAGATGTGCTTCAAGCTTGAAACCCAATTTCTCCAGCAGTCTCCAAGAATTTACGTTTCGAGGGTCACACTCAGCAAATATCCGGTAGGCACCATCCTTGAATACAAGATCTGTGAGTATCTCACCGGCTTCGAATGCATAACCCTTCCCCCAATACTTGCGGTTTAACAGAAAACCAAGTTCAATATTGGTCAATTCCCTTTTGCCAAGGAAGATATTGCCAATCATTTTGTGATTTTCTTTTAATTCCAACGCCACCATCTCTGAACTTGAAATCCTCCAATTCAGGGCCTCTTGTGTTTGCTGAAATGACATCGGTAAGTAAGGTTCGAACTTGACGGTCTCCGGATCTGCGAGGCACTCAAACAAATCCTCCAAGTCGCTCTCCCTGAATTTTCTGAGGATTAGTCTCTCGGTTTCTGCTATCGTATCTATTGTATCCATGTTCAATCACTTGAAAAAAGTATCTGAATGTCTAAATCATAAAACCAAATTATTAAAAAAGTAGTCCTTACTGGAATTGTAAGGACTACGGACAAACGTCTTTCTTACTAATCGTAATTTAACGTGTGCTTTGAGCGTTTTTCCCTTTAGCAATAACAAGGACAATAACAGCAACTTGGACTAGAAGGCTAACAATTACCGTAACAATTACTGCGGGATATTGTGAATTGAAACCATCCGGTTGTGCAAGCAGGTGCTTGATAAGGATGCCAATGTAAGCCCAAACAATCACCAGGCCATAAGGAACGTCCCGATTCTTGAATGTGGTAACAGCACCGATCAACAGGCCTATTAATAAAATGGCAACTGTCCAAACCACTTCACTAATCCCCAAGAGGTTCAAACTTGAGCCCAAAAGGCTAACCAGCAAGACTGTGGCATTAGCAATGGTCGCCACTGTAATCCAACCAAAATAAACGCTGAAAGGAAGACGGATGAAAAACTTCTGCTTAGAACTCAGTTTTTCTTTGTTGATGCGCAGGTTGATCATCATCAGGCAAACCAGAATTATGAGCATGAAAAGCATGGACAAAGGAATAACTTTGTAGTGCCAGCTAAAAATCCAGGCGATGTTGGCAATGGATGAAATGGCAAACAAAGTACCAACTTTGTTCAGCAAATCCTGTTGGACGGATTGCTTCCCTTTTTGAAAGAAACCCAACTGGTATGCTGTGTATGCAGCCAAGAGCAGATAAATAACTCCCCAGATGATGAATGTGATTCCAGTTGGGGCAAATAAGTTCGGATAGGAATCAGAGATATCGCCAGTAATCATGCCGTTGATTGGAAGGGCATTTGCAAGACCATTGACAACGACCATGCCCAGGTAGGTGACGAGAACCAGTATTTTAATAATTGAATTTGATTTTGTCTGTACCACTTATGTTTCTCCTTGATAGCTAAAGTAAATTATTACAAGTTCAATTCTACACTGCCTTGTTAACAATTGGGGGAGTTAGATTTGTTTTTGTTCGAAATGTACAATGTTTGTATCAGCTAATATGCGCAGTACTATACTCAGACACTTCCGAGTCCTTATGTTCCTCAAGAGCCTTGCTGATCAAATGTACTGAGATTCGTAGCGCATTGATTCGGTTCTTCAGCAAGCTGTGCTGGGAGGTGCCTGGAACAAATTTCTCCTGCGCCTTTTCGCACTTTTTGAGCAGAGAATTGATCGCCCGAAGTGCTTCACTCAGTTCGTTTTTGTTAAGATCATTCATAGGAACCTTCTTTTTTGAATATTCAACGACGCACAATTGCTCCCCAGCCATGACCAGGACTTAAAAAACAATCAAGCTTTCATTGTGGGGCGGGATAAATCAAAAAAAATTTCTAGCTACTCAGAAATCATCCTCATCAGTTCTTCCACGTACAATTTCGGTTGATTCAAAGAATACTCACCATGATGCAGTCCAGTTTTTATTTCAAATTCGCTGTCTTTGATCATCTCATGTAAGACCTGTGCGGATTTTATTATGGCTCGCTGTTCTTTTTGACCGACGACAATGCGTACCTTCGCTTCTGTTTTCTTAATTGTTTCGTTCATTTCATAGGAAGTACTGGCTTTCAAGAACGAGATCATGTTTTTTTTCGTAATCTTACAACTATCTTTGTAATAACCTTCAAATAAGTCTTGATGAATTTTTAGATAGTTAAATTGATACTTCGAAAACCATCTTTGCTGAATCAACCCATAGCTTGGAGAAACTGTCGCTTCAATTAACGCGTTAGTCATCTTTGACGGAAGAATTGAAGCGCTTTCAATTATGGCAAATTTGCAGATATTCTGCCTTCGAGCAAGGATTTCCGTTAGTATTTGCGCCCCGAGCGATAAACCTCCCATGAGCGTGATCGAACCAGCGTACTTTTTGTCAATAAAATCAATTATTCGTTCCGCATTTTCTTTGATGCTGACAAAATCACTTTCACTATCTGAATGGCCATCTAATACAGGAAGAATTACGTGATATCGTTCACCTAAAAGCTCTGCTTCAGCTCTGTAATTCCACCAGGATAGGCCACCTCCATGAAGAAACATGATAACCCTGGCATTGTGGTTTCCATATTCGATAACTTTCATGCCCACTCCATTTTCTAATCATGATTGATTTGCTTTCTGGCCAAGTTGCAAGAATTATAAGCTTCTGTTGGATACCGGATCCATTCTTTTATCCGAAGCAGCTCACAAATTCATCCGCCAAAACAAGCTTGGAGTGGTTCGATGAACGTATACAATTTCCTGCAAGGTTGAGATATTTACCGTCAGGTTTAGGTCTTACGCCATGTGGATGGGGAGAGGAGGATCAATACCGGGTAGATCTCAAGCCTGCCCATGATCATCGCCACACACATAATTAACTTGGTGCGGTCATGCAACCCGCTGTAATCCACCGATGGCCCCAATAGATCCAGGCTGCCCCCAACGTTGTTCAGTGTTGAAATGACTCCACTGAAAGCGCTGCTAAAAGTATTTGTATCCAGGCTGATTAGAACCAGAAGGAAGATGAATACTCCAAAATAGGTCATCAAGTAAAATGCAATGCTGCGTTGCTCACGCTCACCCAACTCTTTGCCTTCAAATTTAATTGGCACTGCCCTATCTGGAGAGATAAAACGCCGGATTTCCTGTCGGATTGATTTAGCGAACACAGCAATTCGGGCCACCTTGAGACCCGAACTGGTAGAGCCTGACATACCACCTGAGAACATCAAGACAATGAGTACAACATGCGCAAGAACTGGCCACTGATGATAATTAGCACTTGTATAAGCGGTTGTGGACAAAACGGAAGTCACTGTGAAAAAAACGTCTTTTAACAATTCCCCAACTTTTTCGTAGAGGGGGATAACACTGATGCCAATCATGATTGTTGCTGTTGCCACTATCAAGAGATACCATCGCAACTCTTCACTTTTGACAACTTTCTGGCCTTTACGGACAGCAATCATGTAGAAAAAGTGGTAGCTCATTCCGAAGATTAGCATAGCGATAGCCAGAACAACTTCAACGTAATTACTGCCATAATGCGCAATAGAGTTAGGGAAGAAATCAAACCCCCCAGTTCCGGCTGCTCCAAATGACAATAAGACGCTATCAAACCAGGGCACACCTCCTAGCCTAAGCAAAAAGATTAGCAGCACGGTCATGGCCAAGAATATTCCAGTAAGAATATAAATGGAACTACTTACACGGGATTCAATCTTGCCAAAATTTGGTCCCGGTAACTCAGCTCGCATGATGTGGATGCCTTTAGAGCCAAAATTTGGTAGGATTCGCACAATAAACACTAACATCCCCATTCCACCGAGGATGACGGTGAAACTTCGCCAAAAAAGCAGTGAACGGGGAAGTATCGTCTCACTACTCCGTAAAACGCTTGCCCCTGTAGTCGTAAAACCGCTGGTTGATTCAAAGAGCGCATCTACCACAGAACTAACAGAGCCGCTCAATAAAAGAGGAAGTGCGCCAGCAATGGACATGGAAAACCAAGATAGCGCGACTAAAACCAAGCCTTCACGTGCGTAAAAGTCATCTTTGGGTGGTTTCTTTCGGCTGAAGAAGTAGCCAACCATCACACAAATGATCATGGAGAGTAGCAAAGCCCCTGATATTCTTAAGTCTTCGCGGAAAATCAGGCTGAGGATTAAGCTTGGTGTCATCATACCGCCAACAATCATGACAACCCTACCCAGCAGGAATCGAATCATGCCAAAGTTCATCTGCTTTTCTCCGTTAGGATATCATCCAACTGGAGCAAGCGCTTGCCTGTGCTGACGATAAGCACATGATCCCCTTCTTGGAGCTGATCTGCCCCGGAAGGGATGATCCGACGCAGTCCCCGCATGATGTTGGCAATTACGAGCCCTTGGTGCAAGTGTAGATGCTGAATGGAAGTATCAGTGACCCGGTCATCGTCACCAACGATAAATTCTGAGGCTTCAACGCCCTCAGTCGATAGACGTGCGTAGCTCTCAAGGGGAGAGCCTTCACTCATTTCTTGGGACCGGACATAACGGATGATCACATCGCCAGCGTTGACATGCGGTACGATAATCGAGTCTAGGTTTTCAGGATCAAGTAACCTGATCAATTCACTGCGGTTTACTTTTGTGATAGTTTTGCGCACACCTTGCTGATGTGAAAAAAGCGAAAACATCAGGTTTTCTTCATCGATGTGTGTTAAGGCGATAGCCACATCGTAATTGGCCAAATGCATCTCGCGGAGAAACTTCTGATTAGTTCCATCGCCTATAATCACCTGGATCTGTGGGAACGCAATAGCCAGACGATTGGCAGTTTCTGGATTGTTTTCAATTAATTTGATATTGATGCCCCTATCAAGCAGTGCGGGAATAAGATAATAACTAATACGGCTGCCTCCAATGATGAACGCGGAATTCCAGCGTTTGTTGGCGTGACCACATAAATGGCTGAATTTGTCGATGGCATCTGCTTCACCCGTAAGCTGAATCTGATCATCTTCCTGAATTGTGGTGATGCCTGTGGGGATGACAGCCTTGAAATCGCGTTCAATCACGCACAACAAAAGGTTGGGAATGCTGGCGCGAATGGAAGCAACTGTGCGCCCAATAATCGGTGCACCTTGATTGACCCGAATTTTCACGAGCGTTACACGTCCGTCAGCGAACGGTTCAATCATACTGGCGGACGGATAGTCAAATGCACGGACAATTTCTGCGGCTGATAGGGCATCAGGATTGATAAGCATATCAACCCCAACCTCTTTCTTGAAAAAAGCCAGATCATCGGCGAATTCTGGACCGCGAACACGGGCGATGCTGAACTTTGCGCCCAACCGGTCTGCGATGATGCTGGCAATCAGATTTGTTTCATCTGCTGGGGTAACAGAGATGAAAACATCACAAGCAGGAACATCAGCTTCAATCTGTACCTCCCGAGACGAACCATTGCCAGTGATACCCCGTATGTCGATATCCTCAGTAAACGCATCGATGACCGACTGATCTTTGTCTATGAGCACAATTTCATGCCCTTCGTTAGCTAAATCTCTACAAAGTGATGCCCCAAGTTTTCCGCCACCCACAATTACAATTTCCATAGCCAACACCTTTACTGATCTTGTTCTTGATCTAATTTTATCCGATGCGACGTCGTTCTAAGGTC
>CAYMNM010000101.1:0-7221 GCA_964391795.1 uncultured Anaerolineaceae bacterium
AAGGGCTTCTAAGTACAATTAATAACGAGGAATCGAAACCATTTAAACCTAACCCAACCAATAACCTCGAAAGGATCCCATGTATCAGAAAATTATTATTGCCGGCAATTTAGGCAGAGACCCAGAGATGCGCTATACCCCAGACGGTAAAGCGGTCACTTCCTTCAGTGTGGCTACCAGCCGCCGCTACAAAGATAAGAACGAAACCACCTGGTTCCGCTGTACTGTCTGGGGCAACCAAGCCGAAACCGCCAGCCAATACCTTCACCAGGGCTCCAAAGTGCTTATTGAAGGCCGCCTTACCCCCGACCAGACCTCTGGTTCGCCGCGTGTCTTCCAGCGCAAAGATGGCACTTGGGGTGCCAGCTACGAAATTACCGTGGATAGCTTCCGCTTCCTCAGCTCCAAGGGCGAAGATTCTGGCGCCGGAGCTGACTTTGGCGGCGAAGATAACCCGGATGATATTCCCTTCTAACAATGGCCGAGCTCAAACCGATTGAAGTGCAATTACCGGAGTCTCTGACTCCGGTTTTCGCCAATATGGTGCGTGTCTCGCACACACCGGGTGAGTTCATCCTGGATTTCACAGCCATCCTGCCGGGTAACACTGCCCCCAAGGTCAGCTCTCGCATCATACTCTCCCCATTGGGGCTCAAAATGATGCAGCAAGCTGTGCTTGAAAACCTGCGTCGCTACGAGGCCAGCTTTGGCGAAATCAAACTAAACCCACAACATACCCTGGCGGATGACCTCTTCGGAAAAACACCCCCAGTCTCCGGAGAAAAGTAATGGATCAGCTTTCAAATATTTGCCAGGATATCCGTCAGGATTTCGAGAAAAAAACCAAGAAGCGCGATGAAGCCCTTGCCAAAGCCAGGGAACTCACCCGTCATTCCAGCCTGGCCATTCGTGCCATCCACCGTGAAGATAACGCCGAACTTGAAAAAGAGCTTATAGCCGTCCGTTCTGGCGCTATGGAACTGCGCGAAGCCCTCAAGGACGACCCTGACCTTTACTTCACCGGGTACACACAGGATGCCATCAAGGAAGCTGTTGAAGCTCAACTTACCGTGGCCTTAATCCGCGACCAGAAGTTGCCCACCCCGGCCGAATTGGGGGTGGAATACCCCGCTTACGTCAACGGTCTAACCGAAACCCTGGGAGAACTGCGCCGGCGCTGCCTCGATTTGCTGCGCCCGGGTTACAACCAGGAAGTTGAACGCCTGCTGGCTTGCATGGATGACGTCTTCACCGAACTGGTAACCATGGACTTTCCCGATGCTATTACCGACGGCCTTCGCCGTCGCACGGACCTTGCCCGTGGGATTATCGAGCGCACCCGGGCAGACATCACGGTTTCCTTCCGCCAGAGCGAGTTGGAAGACGCGCTCAAGCGCCTTTCTGACCAGTTGGACCAACACCAAGCCTAATGAGAGCCATCAAAGCTTCAGAACTAGGCACTTATGCCTTCTGTAAGCGTGCCTGGTATTACCAAAACCAAGGCGAAACCAACGCCAACCAGCCAGCCATGGACAAAGGCACACGCCTGCATGGCAAGCAAGCCCGCCAGGTGGCTGTTTCGCTCATCTTGCTTGTGCTCGGTCTTTTGGTGCTGGGGGCGGCCCTGATTTTGGCTTTGCTCAATTTGCTGAAATGAAGCTCTCCCACATCGTCCTCATTCTCTCAGTCATCGCCCTGGTGGTCATTTTCATCAGTCGGCGCATCCGGTCTCGTTCAGGTGTGCCAGAGAGTCAGATCATTTATTCCGATAATGAAGTGTTGCAAACGCTGCCTAAACCCCTCTACGATTTTAGTACTGGCCTGGCTGGTAAACCGGATTACATTTTGAAAGCTAAGGATGGAGGCCTCATCCCGCTGGAATACAAAAGCAGTCCGGCTCCAGCTTCTCCCTATCAAACCCACATTGCCCAATTAACTGCTTATTGCCACCTAATTGAAGTTAACTACCATGTGCGGCCAAAGTACGGCATCCTGCGCTATTCAGACAAGGAATTTCAGGTCTATTACACCCGGGAGTTGGAAGAAGGCCTGCTGCAAACCTTAGCCGAAATCCGGGATTGCGAGTCTTCTGGCTGCGCTCCCGACCGTTCGCACGATAATCCAGCCCGCTGCCGGGCTTGCGGCTTCAAAGCCGTCTGCGACCAAAACCTCGCAGCAGGGTCATAGCCACTTATTTTTCGTAGCCCGCTGCTTGTAATACCTTTAACGCCCTCAGCGTAACCCACTTATTAGGCTTTCCCACCGGTCCAAAGCTGCCAGCCAGGCTTGGAATGCTGAAGTCGAGGTTCCAGCTGCCCTCTACGTTGCGCTTGGAAAGAATGTAATCAATGAAAGCCCTGGCTCTTGGGTCACCAATAGCCCCCACTGCAGCCAGGGCCTCCGCCAGGTGCAGGATGTCGGATTGGTACAGCAGCGGGACCATCAGTTTATGCCAAGAAGGGCTGATACGTTTATCATCCGGCCAGATCGGGTGTTTGGGTTCAACTTGAAGCAGGAAATTGACCCCCAGCTTGATGGCTTGCCGGATGCTATCAGTGCGCTCAAGCTCGGGCAACTGGCCCAAAGCCAAAAGCACGCGTATGGCACCCCATGCGCAGGCCTGGTCCTGATGGAACGAGCAGCAAAAGTTTGGTGCGTTTTTTCCTCTAACGTAACGCTCCTTTGCTGTCTTCTCCGTAATCGGTGCGATGCCTTCTCCGGTTTGGCTGCGGGCAAGCCAGTCAATTTGCTCCGCCAACTCCACAGGTTCCATGCCTAACCGCAATAGAGCTCCCACCATGTTTGCTTGCAAGCAATCGAAAGTTTCATTACTTTTTTCATGCCACACGATTCTGCCATAGCGGCCAAAGGCATGGTGCCGGTAATAATCCAAAGCTACAGCGATGCGCGCGTCTTCTTCTTTCCTTGCCCCGAGCTGCGCTAACAAGATTAGTGCCCAAACAGTCGATTGGTACTTGGGGGAATAGCCTGCGCCTGGTTTAGACCAAAACCCTTCAGGGTCCATCTTTGCCAGGATGGCAGGGATCTTGCCTTTTTGATGGGCTTGCTTCCTGGCCTCAGCCAGGGTTTGAGAGCTTACTTGTGTAGCCTGCAGATCTCGCATTGCCAGGTAGCGCACCCCCGGCTCATCCTCTTCCAATAACCAGGTAAGTAACTTTTTCATCGTATCCCTTTCACAATCGAACACAACCCGATTTCTTCAAATTTTTGATTTGGTGGTTTTTTGAGCCAGGCTTGTTGAGGAAAGAAGTCAGCCAGACCTTAACAATTGATACCAAGTAGCAATTACCCAGAATGACTATTGACTTCTCAGTGGTTAATTTTACAATAAACATACGTTCAAGTTCGCTCATCTTAACTTTCTAAATTGATTAATTATGATCAAACTAGCCACTGAGTTCTCAACTCTGATCCCTGATGAAAGAAGATCATTCCTGCTCCAGGAATTGAACGAATTTGGCGTTTTGCACATCAAAGATAGCGCAAAAAAACTAAATATTTCGCAGGTTACACTGCGGCGCGACCTGGCAAATCTTGAAAGCGAAGGGTTATGCTTAAGAAAGCGCGGAGGCGCGGTAAAGACTTTCGCGAGCGTTTCAACTGAGTTACCATACGAAATTAAGCGCAACCAAAGAATTGAAGAGAAAAAGAGAATCGGCAAAGCAGCTTCAAAATTGGTTACCGATGGTGCCACTATCATCCTGGATTCAGGGTCAACAACTTACGCGTTAAGTACTTTTCTTAACACAGTCTCACGCCTGACTGTGGTGACAAATGACCTTCAAATTGCCCTAAAGTTGGCAAATTTCTCAAATATTCAGACGATTTGTACCGGTGGTTCTGTTCGATCAAATGTCTTTTCTCTTCAAGGCAATGAGGTTGTGCGTTTCATTGAGGACTTAAAAGTTGATATGGCTTTTCTAGGTGCCGATGCCATAGATTCTGATTTGGTTATTGGAAATGTCCTTTACGATGAAGTAGCGATTAAGAGAGCCATGCTCAAAGCAGCTAAGAAAACGGTCTTGCTTGCTGACTCCTCAAAATTTTGTCGTTCAGGATTTATGAAAGTATGCGACCTGCGCAACTTGGATCTTCTCATCTCGGATTCCGGCTTAGATGAAGCTTGTACTTCAAAATTAAGAACTGCTCAGGTTAATTTTCATCTCGTTTAAGTTGTATAGTCTTTTATGAAAGGAGAGATTGCTTATCAGTATTAATAAAACAAAACCGAAATTAGATTTTTTCAATGGAAAGGAGGTTTGCCTGAACACCAAACGCGGAATTCTTCAACAATTATTCTTTATCTGTGCTGAGACTTAATTCTTCTGAATAAGAAACGTAACCATTGAAATCTCAAGCGAAGCTGGGTTTTGTGTTGAAAAGCAAATTAAGGAGAAATCAGATAACTAAGTACTGAATATTCTCTACGTAAAACATAAGGAAAAGATCATGAAAAAAATATTTGTTGTTTGCGCAAGTAGTGTTGCTACCTCAACAATCCTTCGCATTAAGATTGAAAGGTACTTCGAAGAAAAATCCATACCCGTCAAGGTCACACAGTATAGAGTTACTGAACTCAGTGTGGATCGACTAGACGCAGATGTCATCGTTGCAACGACTGAAATCCCTGAAGAAATCAGGAACAAAATTCCGGTCATCAATGGAATTGCGTTGATAACAGGAATTGGACAAAAGGAAGTTTTGGCAGACATTGAACAAAAACTTTTAAAAGATAGGAGCAATAATGGATAGCATCTTAACTGTAATTGGAGAGTTTCTAAACGGCTTGGGCCCTTTGGTTGCGCTTCCAATTGTTATTAGCCTTTTAGGCATTGTTTTAGGGCAAAAATGGACCAGTGCCATAAGGAGTGGGGTTCTCACTGCTGTAGCATTCGTTGGCATCTTCCTGACAGTTGGCCTTCTTGGAAGTACTGTAAGCACAATCGGAGCTAACTTTGCCACAAATACAGGCACTAATCTCGATGTCATTGACATTGGTTGGCCTGCTGCTTCGGCTCTCGCTTTTGGCACGCCAGTTGGCAACCTCATCATTCCTTTGGGCATCCTTTTGAACGTAATTCTTCTCGTCGTTGGCCTCACACAAACCCTGGATGTTGACATCTGGAATTTCTGGCACATGGCCTTTGTCGGAGCCTTGGTTCAGTTCGTAACCGGCAACTTTGCCTTTGCGATGTTCGCTGCATTGGTTTCCCTTGTCATTGCCCTCTTCCTCGCAGACTGGTCGGCACCCCTCATTCAAAGATATTTCAAAATGCCGGGTATTTCCATCCCGCATCTTCAGTCAGCCAGTTTGATGCTTCTTGCATTGCCGTTTGCCTGGTTGATCAACAAAGTGCCTTTCCTCCGAAACCTTAAACTAAACCCGGAAGTAATCCGCAAGAAGATCGGCCTCTTGGGCGAACCCATGATTTTGGGTTTGATCATCGGTTTCCTGCTTGGGATTTTTGGCGGACAAAAATTATACGATGCCATTTTGACCGCAATCAATACTGCTGCGGTGATGGTTCTCATCCCAAGAATGGTATCCATTTTGGTTGAAGCGCTCTCCCCTGTTGCTGATGCAGCCAGTGAGTTTATGGCAAAAAGATCTAAAGGCAAAAAATTCTTTATCGGGCTTGACTCTGCAGTCCTGGCCGGAAACCCAACTGTAATTGCTACCGGCCTATTGCTGGTTCCCGTTGAACTCCTTTTGGCCTTTGCACTGTCACCTTTGGGAAATCACACTTTACCCTTTATCGATTTAGCCGATGGTGTCTTTGTTGCTGCCATGTTGGCCCCCTTAGTTGCAGGAGATGTTCTTCTGACCACTTTGCTGGGTGCAATCGTGATGGGGATTGGTTTAATTTTCACCACCTTGCTTTCTCCCGCAATTACAGAACTGGTAAACAAAGCTCCGCAAGGTTTGGATATCCCCTCAGGATTTGCAAAGTATACGGTAATGAGTGATGCCGCGCTTCCAACGTCATACGGTTTCTTCTATCTATTTAAATCTCCCATAGCCGTGGCCGTTATCGTAAGTCTCTTAATCGTTGTTGCTTTGTACTTCCTTAAGAAAACTGTCAAACTGGAAAATATCTTTCCAGATAATTCTGAAGTAGAACGCTAGAAGGATTGGAACCAGTAGCCCAAATAAACGGGCTACTGGTTTCTTTTTGTGAAAAATATGTTTGAATGGATCAAAAGTCTCACCGGAGTCTGGGGCCCTGCCCTCATTGACTTTTACAAATTAAACGCAATCTGGATCAACAGCCTAGTACTGATTTACGGTATTGTTTTGCTTTTAGCATGGAGAAATCTGGATCAATTGCAGGAGAATTTATTAAATCAACTGATAGCTACAGATAGCTCCTTCTTGTCCAGGACAAAGAAGAACGCTTCAGGTTTTTCCACAGATAGTATTCCCGAAAATACATGGGTAGAAGCTTTTAAGTCAAATCAATTTCCCTTGCTTTCACGTCAAAACAGTTTTCGATTGCATCGCTCGAGTATCGAAACCTTTAAAAAGGCAACGATTTCAAAAGAGTTTAGTGCGCGAGTGAAGAAACATTTAGTGGGAAGTAAATAATTCGGCAGTTATTCAGGAGTCAATAAATCACCAATCTTCCTTACTCATGGAGGATAATGATTTACTTGCACTAATGAATTTCTTGATACAGTGATGATAAGTTTTAAGCAGAAAATGTTTATGAAAGAGCAAAGTATATAAATGAACCAAAATCAATCAAAAAATGTCGTGGAAGAGTCGAACGTTATCACTGGTTTAGATGCTGTCGATTCATCTGACGTAATTCAAAAACTCGGTCAACTATTAATCAAAGGGTCATTTGTCCATGAAACGTACATCCAGGCCGTTATTGACCGGGAAAAAACCTTTCCAACCGGCCTAAGAACGGTTAGTGGCTACGTGGCCATTCCCCATGCCGACTCGACCTTTGTGAAGAAAACCGGGATAGCCATTGCTACTCTGTCCCAACCGGTCACTTTCAAGTCAATGGAAAATGGCAGCGATGAATACCCAGTAACGCTTGTCATGCTTCTTGCAATAAAAGACGTGGAAGAGGTTGTAAAAGTACTCCAAAAAGTTATCGCTTTGCTGGAAAATGAAGAGGCTTTGTCCAAAGTGCAATCTGCATCCAACCCAAAAATTATTCAGGAAATTTTCCAGCACCACATGGAGAC
>CAYMNM010000102.1:0-7212 GCA_964391795.1 uncultured Anaerolineaceae bacterium
TTCGTCTTGAATGAGGGCGGTATGATGGCAGCGTAATTGGGGAAGTTGCCTTCAATCAGCTGCGAGACCAGTTCAACTTCATTCAAATGGAAAATCACCTGACCTCTTCCGGAGGGGAAAGCCATCAATAAAGACTCATCGCCATCCGTCGCAACGCGGGAAAGTTCTGCCAATGCACGGGCGGGGATGAGCGCATCCAGTTTCTGGCTGGGTTTTTCTGCCATCGGAGAGGTGGCAATCGAGATGCGGTAGCCGTCGGTGGCCGCCATAACCAGGTTATCACCCTCGTAGGTCATATGCACGCCAGTCAGGGAGGGGCGGGTATCTTCCGTAGAGGCCGCAAAGACCACTTCCTGGATCATTTCCTTGAAGTTTGCCACATTCAGAGGCAAGCTGCTTTCCAGGTCTGGGCTGGGCATGGGCGGGAATTCATCAGCGGAGATGCATTTGATATCGCTATTAAGCGAGCCACAGCGCACATTCAAAGTCTGTGTGTGTTCATCCAGGCTTAATACCACTTCGTCGTTGGGCAGGTTGCTGATCAGGTCCGCAAATGTGCGGGCTGGCACAGTCACAGCTCCCTCATCTTGAATCTTGGCCCCAATCCAGCAGCTAATCCCAAGCTCAAGGTTGGTCGCGGATAATCTCAGTCTGCCATCGTCCGTTTTGACAAGAATATTGGATAAGACAGGCAAGGTGCTGCGTGCGCTGACAGCGCGGGCAACAACAGAGACGCCATGGCTGAGTTGCTGTTGTTGTACGGTTGCTTTCATTGGTTTCCTCCGCGAATTATCAAGATTAATCCTTTAAAGTATACCTTGAACGAGAACAATTTTCCAGAATTCGCCAGCAGGGCTGATACGTTAAATAGACAATTGGTTTAGCCGGAAGCCTCATCAATTATCAAAAATGCTTTCCTTGGTTTTCTTCAATGGATTCCGCCTAAACACCTTGTAATCCAAGCCGCGCTTGCATAAACGGTTAAACAAAGGAATCTCAGCGCTCAAATAGAAAAAACGAGTCTTTTAGCGTTATGATTGTGCCAGGTGAAACCGTGAAGACCGTTGCCAGTTCCAGTGAACTCAATCTTTACCTCTGTGTTCCAGCCTTAAGCCTGGGCGATCCGGCAACCAACGCCAAAAGAGCTCACGACGTTTTAAAATCCCTGCCATCAGACCCTGTTCGACCAACGCTCTGCCTTTTTCCTGAGCTTTGCCTCACCGGCAAAACCTGTGGAGACTTGTTTTTTCAACCCTTCCTGTTAAATGCTGCTGAAGAAGCTCTTGTTAGTCTTGAACAAAATTGCCGCGACTTAGGCGTTTATGCCGTGCTGGGTTTGCCGTTGCGTCTGGATGGCCAGCTTTTCAACGCTGCCGCTTTACTCTCACCTCAAGGTCTGCTGCGCTTCAGCCTTCAATCCAAACCAACCTTACAAGGGCTTGAGCGTTGGTTTCAAAGTGGCTTATCTAACCAAAAAGTGCAAACACTGTGGCAAAGCCGCCTTGTGCCGGTTAGCTCAGACGCTGCCTTTCACGAGATGACACTCTCAAAAAAGCTAACGCAGATTATCGTGGGCGATCCCAAAACCGCAGACATTAATCACCATGCCGCATTGTTACTTAACCCAAGCGCCCAAATCTCAATTGCACCGCCAAACAGTGTTCTACCTTGGGCATTAGCCCACTCCCAAAAATCCTCTACTATTGCGGCTTCCTGTTCAGCAGGCCCCTGGGAATCCAGCACAGATGCTGTCTACAGCGGTCAGGCGCTCATCTGTCAGGAAGGCCATGTTCTCAATCAGACAAAGCCTTTAAGCTTTGAAACTGAAACTTGTTCTTGCCTTCTCTCTATTACAGAAAGCCCAGTTACTTCTTCTGACGTTTTTATTGACAGCAGTTCCTTTATCTCTTCGTATAATCGTTTGCCTTTTCTTAACTCAACCCTACCTGAATTGCAATACAAAACAATCCTCGACATCCAGGCAACCGCTTTGATGCGCCGCTTGTTCCAAACTGGGCAAAAAAAGGTTGTTCTGGGTATTTCTGGCGGTTCAGACTCCAGCCAGGCGCTCCTGGTTTGTGTTCACGCTTTCAACCGACTCGGCTTGCCACGCAGAAATATCCTGGCTATTGCCATGCCTGGCCCCGGTAGTTCCTCAAATTCCAAGGCTCGAACCCAGAATCTGGTGCAATCAGCCGGGGTAACTGCCCTTACAATCCCCATCACCAGTGCCCTTGAGGGCCATTTACGCGATATCGGCCATCCAATGGACCTTTTTGACACAACTTACGAAAACGCCCAGGCCCGAGAGCGTACGCAGATCCTGATGGATCTCTCTAATCAGGAAAATGCTCTAATGGTTGGCACGGGCGATATGTCTGAAATTGCTTTGGGTTGGTCCACCTTTAATGGAGACCATATGTCCTTCTACAACCCCAACGCCGGTCTGCCCAAAACCCTGCTTCTGCGCGTTTTAGCCTGGGCTGGGGCATACTTATTGGGCGAAGAAGGCGGCTTGGCAGCCAAAACAGTAGCAGAGGCCACCATCTCCCCTGAGTTGGTACCGCAACTCACTGACAAACTCCAACAGGCCACTGAAGACATCCTTGGCCCATACCTGGTGCACGACTTTTACCTTTATCACGGCCTTTACCACCATAAGACCCCTCGAGAGCTCTTCGAACTGGCAGTTAAGGCCTTTGAGGGTTTGTACCCATCAAAACAGCTACTTATCTGGATGCGTACGTTTTTCAAGCGTTTTTTCAGCCAGCAATTCAAACGCTCTGCCAGCACGGACGGCCCACAGCTGGTTGAATTCAGCCTTTCGCCTCGCGCTGGCCTGGTACTGCCCAGCGATGCTTCTGCTGCCCTCTGGTTGAAAGAAATTGACACTTTAGAAAAAGAATTGGATTTTTGATGGTACAAAAACCATTTTTGCTCGTCTTTGGCACTTCCGCGGACCCCTTCCATGAGGGTCATAAAGCATTGATTCTCGAATCGGTAAAAGCGCTCTCCACAATTGGTCAACAGGTTGATAAAGTGCTGATAATGCCGGTCTTTCGTCACAACAACCTCAAGGATGACATCAAGCAGTTTCTGCCCCTCAGCTTTGAAGACAGGCTCGCCATTTGCCAGCTGGCGGCCAGCGAGATTGAAGACGCCCTGAAAGAATACAAAGTGTCTGTGCAGGTAAGTCGTTTGGAAGAACAACTGGCCTTGGAGAGCCATAAAGCCAATTTCACATCTGAAACCATGCAAGCCTTGCGCGAAACGACCGATGAGAGCCTTGAGTTGGCTTTTCTGATTGGCATTGACCCCTTTGCCGGAGAAGACCCCAGCTTCAGCCACTGGCACAAGCTTGACCTGCTGCTGCAGACAACCACATTGGTCATTTGCCCACGTAAAGGCTTCAGCCCAAACCATGCTTACTTGCAAAGCCTGAAAGCGCAAGGAAGCCGCTTTATATTGCTGGAAAACTTGAATACACCTCAGATTTCATCCTCAGAAATCCGCAGCCGCGTGGAAAACGGGGAAGACCCTGCCACGCTCGCCCTTGAAGGGCTTATCAGCCCAGCAACCGCGGAATACATCCACACACAAAACCTGGCTGCCCGCTGGCGGGAACTGGATTCCAGTCAATCCGATGAGTACGCGCATCAAAAACCCAGCCCTTCGACCTCACTTGAGGCAAAAATCGGGGCTTTGCTCTTTCAGCAGAAACTTAACCTGGCAACAGCTGAGAGTTGCACCGGTGGGCTCATCAGTCACCGCATTGTATCGGTATCAGGCGCTTCGGAATACTTCATGGGGGGTATCATCTCTTATGCCTACGAAGCCAAAGTTAAGCTTCTGGGTGTAAAGTGGCAAACCCTACGCCAATTTGGCGCGGTCAGCAGTGAAGTGGTCCTCCAGATGGCAGAGGGCGCTCGTAAGGCGCTGAATACTGACCTGGGTCTCTCGGTCAGTTGTATTGCCGGCCCGGGTGGCGCCACACCCAACAAACCAGTAGGTACCAGTTGGGTTGCCTTATCCACGCCGGAGGGGGCTTGGTCCTGGTTGCATTTCTTACAAGGGGACCGCGAATCCAATCTGCGAGAGTTGAGTGGGATTGCCCTTCAACACCTCTACGACTACTTACTGCGTCGTTCTCAGGTGCCTTAGAGTAAGCATGCCTCAGGGGATCAAAAAGCCAAATTCCTCACAACCCACGCCTCAAAGGTCCGGCAGCGTTGCCCCTGCTAACCAGTTCACACAAAATTCAATCCCTTCAATCACTCCGCCGACCAGCAATCCCCAGCAAGCTAATAAAACAGAAATGAAGATTCCCAAACTTAAGCCTTTCTTTTGGCTTGCGATCGCAAGCGTTCTGGGACCTATTATTGCGGATTGGCTAAGCTTGGATTGGCAGCCATGGTTGGCTGTGTTTTTATTTGGATCTTTGTTAGCCATCCTGGAATTCCGCCGCCGCTCAGGCCTCTTGCCAAAAGCCCGTTTGCCCCTGGGCTTGGCTTTGGCGGCATTTGGAATCTCGGCGATGCTTTATGTAATAAGTCTGCCGATCTTTGGCCCCCAATTCTGCGCTTTCTACAACGAAAAGGGTGATGTAGATCTGCAAGTTTTAGTGGTGAAGCCCCCTGAATTGCGCGAAGGCAGCCAAAACCTGGTGGTGAAGGTGCTGCAATTGCACCCAATTTACCTCGAACCTGAAGGCTTCGACCCGCATAAGATAAGCGGCAAAGTGCTTATCAAGACTGCCCCAGGTGAAACTTACCACTATGGTGATCGACTCCAATTGCGAGCTGAATTGCAGACCCCGTCAGAGGGTTCTGGTTTTGATTATCGGGCATACCTGCGCCATCAGGGTATTTACAGCAGTATTCAATATGCCAGTCCCAAGAAGATTGCCAGCGGCGAGGGCAACCCCCTGCTACAGCTTATCTACAACCTGCGCTTGCAGGCAAGCAAATCGCTTGAGGGTATCTTTCCCGCTCAGGAAAGCGCGCTATTTCAAGGCATCTTATTGGGCAACGCGCACGCCTTGTCGGAGGAACTGAAATCAGCCTACGCCCTCACAGGCACAGCCCACATCTACGCCATTTCCGGCTTTAATATGGTGGTACTTGCAGATTTAGTCACCCGCTTTCTTACCCGCAAACAAAAAAACTGGAAGGCTGGCCTGGCCGTGATCACGGTCTTAAGCTTTTATACCGTGATGGTGGGGGCAACGGCTTCAGTCATCAGGGCTGCCATTATGGGCTCCCATGCGTTGGTTGGCCGCCTGATTGGGCGGAAGGGTAACTTGTTGAATACGCTTGGTTTTACCGTATTCCTGATGCTCCTCTTCAACCCGCATCTGCCATGGGATATTGGCTTTCAGCTGACTGTCATGGCCACGCTGGGCTTATCCATTTTTTCAGGTCCGCTCACCTCACGTCTGGAAGAATTCCTTTCCAAGAAGACCAACCCGCAGGTCTCAATTGCTTGGTCTGCCATCATCGGAGAATATCTCATTGTCACACTGGTTGCTCAGGCTTCCGTGTTACCGTTAATTGCTTTCCATTTCCATCAAGTTTCTCCTCTATTTTTGGTCGCTAATCCTCTGGTGTTGCCCGTCCAACCTCTGGTTATGGTTTTTGGCTTGTTGGCAATGCTGGGCGGTATGGTCAGCCTGTCCTTAGGAAGAGCCCTCGCTTGGATAGCCTGGCCTTTTGCAGCTTTCACCAACACCAGCGTACGCTTTCTGGCAGAACTTTGGCCAAACACCTTTAGAATGCCGCGTTTTGACTTTGTTTGGGTTTTCCTGGCTTATACACTACTGTTTTTCTTATTTCTGGACGGTCAAAAACAGGCCAAACCATGGTTGAATGCCAAAGTTTTATTACTGGCGACCGGGGTCTCAGCGCTCATTTTGTGGGTGAATGCAGCCGGTTTACCTGACGGTCGTTTGAAACTACGCGTTCTGCCAGCCCAGGATAGAGCGAATCTGCTCATCACAACAGCCAGCGGAAGGCATCTGTTTTTAGGAGGTTCAGGTTCAGCCAATGGATTAAGTGCTTCCTTGAGCCAGGCTTTGCCCGTCACCCATCAGGAGTTGGACTGGCTAATCATCCCGCGCTGTGGGCGTAGTGATGTTTCAGCGCTTTTCAACCTGCCTGATCAAGTCAAAGTGCGCCAGGTACTCTGGCTTTGCGATTGGGAGCGGATCCAAACAACAAAGACGCTCTTCTCCAGCTTTTCTGAGCAAGGTTTGAATCAAAGGAGGGCTCTGCCGGAAGATGCTTTGTTATTGGCGCCAGATCTACTGCTCAGCTTTAACCTGGATGAAGATAATCTTGAGAGCGTACATGTGGATGGGGTGAATTTTACGATGCCCTTTACGGAAAAAACTCCTTCCTCGGAGGCAGCCATTCTCTTAACCCCTGACCAACTCATCCTTAACAACACGGCCTGTTCAGGCATTTGCCCATCTGTACCAAAAAATATTGCCTCTTACCACTTAGCTGATTACACTTGGCTCGAAATTCAATCCGATGGGAATTCCATATTCTTAAGCGGAAGTAGGTGATATTTCAGCTCTTTGTTCGTCTATAAACAAGCAGAAATGCAGCTTTGAACCAGATTTTAAATATTTTTGATATGAATTGCATCAATTTGAGAGCAAAAGTGCAATTTGCCTGTGCTTTTTATCACAAGACGTGATACACTCGCTAGAAATTTGAGAATGGGGACTCGAGAAAGAAGGATAAGGTCATGTCAGTGCAAATAACCAATCAGGCGGATTATGCCCTCCGTGCTATGCTATATATTGCCCGCCTTGGACCCGGGCAGTACGCACCTTCCAACGTCATTGCGGATGAAATGGACATGTCGCGCATGTTCCTATCCAGAATTAATGCCCAGCTGAGCAACGCAGGTCTTATTAATACCCGCAGAGGGGCCTTGGGTGGCATTATGCTGGCCAAAGATCCAGCTGAAATCTCTGTTTACGATGTTGTGAGCGCCATTGATGGCCCGCTTAATATGATCCGTTGTACCAAAGACCCCGGTTGTTGTTCCTTGGGAAATACATGCCCATTGCATGATTTCTGGTGTGATACAGAAAATATGATCATCAAAAAGCTGAGGGGCACAACGATTGCGGATCTCGTCGAAAAATCCGCCTGAGTGCTCTGAGACCCCTGCAACATTTTTGATTAAGGATTAGCATAAAAA
>CAYMNM010000103.1:0-7078 GCA_964391795.1 uncultured Anaerolineaceae bacterium
GTTGGTCTTCAGAGAGTGCGAAAGACTTTCTCTTGGTCATTCCGCCAAAAGAATTAATATCCTCAGGGGTTTGTGTTGTCGGCGGATTGGTGAAAAGCGCACCAATACCGCCCTACACAGAAGCGATTGTGGAACGAATCAATGACCAACACTGAACTCTCCTGCTGGCGGCGTTTTCCTAATCACGCCGCCAGCAACAACCAGATTGTCTGGGTCGCCACGGTAACATTATCAATTGACCCAACGATAACACATCAGTAATAATATGATGAACCAACGCGGAACTCTTGCCCCAGCCTCCTGTGCGTGCTATAGTATCAGTATCAGCGAGTTTACTCGTTCCGAACGCCCAAGACCATAAATCCACAATTTCATACGTAGCTCCCAATGGGAAATGGCGCAGATCTAAAACTGTTTTGTATGCCCCTAACCCTTGACCTTAAGAAGATCACATCCTTGTTGAAAACGATTTGAAGGAGAAAATATGAAACCAAGAAATATTTTCCTTATTTTGATCGTCTTGCTATTCGTTCCGGGTTTGGTTAAGGTCGCGGCAGCTCCACCTCTACCTCCACCTGATGCGTACAGGCTACCTTACGATATTGCCTTTATCGACAAGGACGAAGACGCCGTGACCAACCTATCAGTTGCCCTGGTAGGATTAAACGAAATTCCATTTATTAGCTACACCAAAACCTCTGGCCAACAAATTCTATGGGCGCATTTGGCCACAGCCGCTGTGCCGGGGAATTGCGCTTCCAACACTAGTTGGGCTTGCCACTCCATTCCTCTACTTGGGTTTACCCAAACCTCGCTCAGTAATGTGGCTACAAGGCGCTATGGGCTGGATACCTTTGGCATGGCCTGGGCATTCAAAATAGATGACGCTATTTTGGGCTATAAAGGCGAATTCTATAATGATGTGCGGCTGATTACTTCCACCAGGGAAACCCTGATCGACGTGGACAAATTTGGGGGCACCCTGGTGGGTGCGCCTTCCATCGAGCTAGTAGGGGACAAGTTCCGGCTGGCAGCAGTATTCCTTGATAGTGCTTCAACAACCTATCAATTGGTCTTCCTGCACTTTGTTGGCGGCAGCAATACTTCTTGTCGTAGCGTGGCCACAGGTTATCAATGTGATGTGATTGAGGTATCTGAAGGGACGGCGCTTGGTGCACCTATATTAGGCTATGACGCAGGGAACGACGGTATTGCCTACACCATGGGCAATGCCATACGTTATGCCTATCCCTGGGAGTTCCAAGAGGATGACCGACTTGCCAATTGTCATAATGGGGGAGGGTTCTACGACTGGCGCTGCATTGATATCATTAAACCAAGTCCAGGGACAATAGGTGACCTCGTTGCCCTGGCTTACGGCAGTGACGGTAACCATGCTGCGATAGCCTACAGCTACAAACCACTTAGCACGGATATGCTGATGCGTGCGGTTTATGTGGGCAGCGGAGGTAACTGCGGTCATGATGGATACGACCCTGGCCTTATCCCTATTTTCCGCTGGAATTGTGGAACTGTGGATGCATCTATCGAAGATATCAACCAAACCACCTTCGCGGTTACTCTGGACCCTTATGATTACCCTGTCTTTTCCTGGAACAACAAATCCGATGGGGATCTAGCTCAACGTCTGTATATCAGTTACCCAGCTGAACGGACGGGGGTGGGGAGTGGGTGGATTAAACAGGTCATCGACGGCAATGACTGGTCCTCCACGGGAAAGTGGAACGATATTGCCATCAGCAATACCGGATTAACTTTCCTGGGTTACATGCAACCTTGGTATCGGGCATGTGGGGAGATGAAGTGCATCATTGACAATAGCGATAATCTAAAAGCGGCTTTACAGCGGTTCAAGAGTTATTTGCCGGTTATCAACAAATAGACATTCAGCGAGACCCTTATTATTTATATCAACTGTACCTTGGGATGGCTAAAACGCCATCCCAAGGATTCCATTGAGTTTAGGTCTTTTGAGCGAAACTCAATGGACATCTGCCCAGACTGTAGATGAAAAGTGCAGGCCGTAAGCCCCAGGTTGTGGAATTACTCCTGTAGTAGATTCCATCCAAGATGGTTTAGTTTAGGCTAAGAGTAAGCAATAAAATGGCTAAACACGCGCTAATTTTGCCCTCTCGGCTATTGAATCTTTAGAAAAAGTCCACTATACTAATAAAGTCTACACACTTACTACAGTTAAATAAGGATCGTTTTGCATGAATGAGATGCCTTTTTGGGGCAATCCTGGTTACCTTTCAGGAGGGGGTAACTGAAGGCCTGTTCAACCGTGTCGGGTTTTAAGAAGAAGAGGAGAATGATGCATTTCAAGCGGATCTTACTTATCCTCATGGTCATGATCTTCATGACAGGTACGCTCTCTGCTGAGGCGGCCCCAACCACGCCTGCTCAGGAGCTTGTTAACCTACCCTATACCAAGGAAATAATCGACGCGAACGAACCCGGTGTTACCAACCTATCGGTAGCCCTGGTGGGGGCTTACGAAATCCCATTTATCAGCTACACCAAATCCGATGACCCGTACATCCATTTTGCGCACTTGGCTACGGCAGCTGTTCCCGGCAACTGCCCGTCCAATGACGCTTGGGTTTGTGACTATTTCGGGTGGACCGACATCGTTTATCCCTCGCTCAGCAATGTTGCCACATATCGCTACGGGCCGGATACCTATGGGCTGGCCTGGGCTTTCCAAAAAGGTACGCACATCCTGGGCCTTAAAGATGAAAACTTTAATGATATGAGGCACCTTGCTTCTAATTCAGAAACCCTGATTGACATCAGCAAATTTGGGGGTATCCTGGTGGGAGCGCCTTCCATTGAGCTGGTAGGCAGTAAATTCCGCCTGGCGGCGGTCTTCCGCGATAATTATTCTCCGACGACATATCAACTGGTCTACCTGCACTATGTCGGCGGCAGCCATACTTCCTGCAGCAGTGTGGCCTCTCCTTATCAATGCGATGTGATCGAAACTTCAGCGACCGGGCCGATCGGCGCTCCATCCTTGGCCTACGCCGCGGGGGACGTGGGCATCGCGTACACCAAGGGGAACGCGGTACGCTATGCCTATCCCTGGGGCGGAATGCCTACCCGACCATCCAATTGCGGCCCAGGAGGAAACACCTGGCGCTGCATTGATATCGTAAATCCCGTTGTTGGCACAATCGGTGACCGGGTTGCCTTGGACTTCGGCAGCGCTTACACCCATGCCGCGATTGCCTACAATTACAAACCCACTACCAAGGATTTTCTCATGAGCGCCATCTATGTGGGCAGCGGCGGTGATTGCGGAGAGGATGGTTATGTCGGTACCACTCCCACTCATCGTTGGCTCTGCGGCAGCGATTTGGATGCTTTCATCGAGGACATAAACCAAACCACCTTCGCGGTCACTTTTGACCCCAATGATTACCCGGTCTTTTCCTGGAACAACCAGTTTGTCGGTGATACTGCCCAGCGCCTGTACGTCAAATATCCGGCTGCCAGAACGGGAACAGGAGGTGGGTGGATAAAACAGGTCATCGACGGCAACGATTGGTCCTCAACGGGAAAGTGGAACGATATTGCCATCAGCAACGCTGGGCTCACATTCCTGGGCTACATGCAGCCTTCATATCGGTCATGCGGTGATGTAGGGTGCCCCATTGATTTAAGCGATAATCTAAAAGCAGCCATGCAGCGGTTCAAAACTTATTTGCCGGTCATAAACAAATAGACATTCGGGAAGAGCATAATTATTGATATCAACTGTACAAGTAATCCGTCGTCCAAATTAAACCTGGTTTAGGGCGAAATTGGCCTTCATTTGGTCAATTCGTCAAACAGGAAAAACAAACTCAACAATTTTTAGTAAATCTGATCTGTCGTCTAAATCTGTTGTCGGCGAATTGGTGAAAACCGCACCAATCACTACCGTCCTTTTTTGGTTTAAATATTACTGGATTGTCGGAAGCGCGCATCTTTCAATCAATATTGATCATCAAAGAGATAAACGTCGTAGGGCGCAATTGACCATCTTTTGGTCAATTCGCCGAAAAGAATTGGTTCTTTCGGCGCTGTTTGTGTTGTCGGCGGATTGGTGAAAACCACACCAATCGCGCCCTACGCAGGGGTGTCAATGGAGAAACATGATGGCCACAACCCAGATTCTCCCGATGGTTGGCAAGTTGGGAACGCTCAAAAGCGTTCCGGCTCGTTTGGAGGGGCGTCAACATTTGCAGCGCCTCGTCCGGTCTTGCATTTGAAAACCACCAATCACCCCCGCTGCGCGGACCCAGCCCAATGCCCCTTGGGCGCGGGCACGCAAGCAGTCCTTGCCAAGGAGGGCATAGGAATTACCGCCTGATTAACAAGTAGGGAACGCTTAAAAGCGTTCCGGCTCGTTTGTAGGCGGCCGAAGCAAGCGTAGTCCCTCGCTCAACTCAGCGGTTTTCTGTCTGCTCAAGGAAGAAATCCCACATTAGTTGCGTGGCATCGATTTCCTGCGTGGTTTTGCCGGTAATGCCTTCAGGCAGGGGGTTGCCACCGGGCCAAGTGTGGCCGCCATCGGCAATGGTGTAAAACTCGACCGCCCCTGGCGTGCACCCTTCGTAGCGCACACCCTGCACATTCTCTGTCTCCAGGATAATTGCTTCATCCAGCTCACAGTTGTTCAGCCTGGCATAATCCTCAACAAAGACCGCTATGTTTGGGAACGGCAAATCGAAACGTTCGGAAGGGCCGCCCTCAAACGGGACAATTCGATCCGCCTGGCCGTGGAAAAAGATACCTGGCACGCCACCTGGGCAGGCTTTGAGATCCACCAGGTAGGCACCAGCTACACCGCCAATAACCGCGATGCGATCTGGCAGATCACAGGCCAACCTCAGTGACATGCCTCCGCCATTTGAGAGCCCGTTGGCAAAAATCAGGCTGGGGTCTATCGCGTATTCAGCGCTCAGTTTATCAATCAGGTCTTCATAGTATTGCAGCTCTTTTTCCACAGCTGTGGGGTCTTCAGCGCTTGTTGTTACCCGCCAGCGTTTGGGGAAGCCCAGCCCGGAGGGATAAACGACAATAAAGCCTTCCTTGTCGGCAAGTTGGTTCCATTTGCTCACTTCCGCCTGGTTCGCGGGCCATTGGGCAAAACCGTGGATATTGATGACCAGTGGCACCGGTCGTGCTGGATCGTAAGAATCGGGAACGTAGAGCAGGTATTTGCGCTCTTCCCCTGAGGAAATGAGTTCTCCGTTGCTGCGGTCGATGATATTCCAGACGAGCATACCCAGGAGAATTACAAACAGGTTGCCAACCAAAATGAAGAAAATGACTTTGAGAAAATTTTTCATCCGACCTTCTGCAAACAAATATTTAGTTATGTTTAATTTTATCCTTCTTTCAGCACCCGATGGCTTTCCAAGATCTATGTTGGCTACAAGATCCCATTCGTCCGGGCATAAGCTAAAATTGTTTGAGATGCCTGACTGAAAAATTATACAACTACAGGTCAACCCCTAAGCGTTTCGACCTCAGGGAGAGGGTAGAAGAGGCAAGAAGATGAAGACAGCAATTTGGTGGATTCGGCGCGACCTGCGCCTGAGCGATAACCAGGCCCTGGCAGAAGCCTTGCGCCAGGCAGAAGTGGTCATCCCAGCCTTCGTTTTGGATGAAAATCTGTTGACTTCACCCTACGTGGGGCAATCTCGTCTGGCTTTTTTGCTGGCCGGTTTGCGTGCCCTGGATGCGAGTTTGCGCACTCTCGGAAGCGCCCTTGTCCTGCGCCGGGGGGATCCACTTGAAACGCTGCGATTATTAAAGGAAGAAACCCGTGCAGAAGCCATCTTTGCCGAAGCAGATTATTCGCCCTATGCGCGTGAGCGGGACGAGAAAGTGCAACGTGCCCTGCAACTGCGTTTACAACCTGGCCTCACCGTGCACCCCCCAAAGAACCTGCTCAAACAGGATGGCAAACCTTATACCGTCTTTACGCCTTTTAGCCGCATGTGGCGCAGCTTGCCCTTCCCTGGCAGTCCGCTTGAAGCCCCAGATCGTTTGCCCATCCTTCCGCCGCTGGAAAGCCTGCCCATCCCTCTCAGCCCCGTGCACCCTACGGAGAGCCTCTTCCCAGCCGGTGAAGCCGAAGCCCAAGACCGCCTGGAGCGCTTTGTAGCCACGGCTATCCGCGCCTACAATGACGACCGCAACCGTATGGCCATGGAGGGCACCTCTGGCCTTTCGCCTTATCTGCGGTTTGGTATGCTCTCGGCCCGCCAGGCTGCCTGGGCTGCCATGGAGTCGGAAGGCCGAGCACGAGACGCAGTCGCGCGGCAGGGGGCGGAAACCTGGCTAAACGAACTCGTCTGGCGTGAGTTCTACGCTGCCATCCTTTATCACTTTCCCTATGTGATGCACACTGCTTTCCGCGCGGAGCTGCGCCAGATCCCATGGCGCAACGATCTGGAAGATTTCACCGCCTGGCGCGAAGGGCGCACCGGTTACCCGGTGGTGGATGCCGCCATGCGCCAGATGAACGCCACAGGTTGGATGCACAACCGCGCGCGCATGATTGCAGCTTCGTTTTTGGTGAAGGATCTGCTGGTGGATTGGCGCTGGGGGGAGCTTTACTTCATGCAACACTTGTTGGATGGCGACCCGGCCGCGAATAACGGCGGCTGGCAGTGGACGGCTGGCACAGGCACGGATGCTGCCCCGTATTTCCGCGTTTTCAACCCCATCTTGCAAGGGCGTAAGTTTGACCCTAATGGGGCCTATGTGCGCCGCTGGGTGCCTGAGCTGGCTGCTGTGCCAGATAAGTACATCCACGCCCCGTGGGAGATGCCTATTGAGGTCCAGCAAAAGGCAGGCTGCAGGGTGGGGGTGGATTACCCCCTGCCGATTGTGGACCACCAGCAAGCCCGCGAATGGGTGCTGGCTGCCTACAGGAAAAGTGGGAGAGGGCTGTAGGTTGAAGGTGTTATCCGTCATTGCAACCTGTATTTACAGCATTATGTGTCAACGTGAGAACTCTGTGCTTACTCCTAATTGTCATCCTGAGCTACTTTTGCGA
>CAYMNM010000104.1:0-6952 GCA_964391795.1 uncultured Anaerolineaceae bacterium
AATAGATGAACTCTTTATTCGTACAAAGAAAATTCCTCACCCGAAGTTTGAGAATCAAAGAACGCCTCCATCCACAAAAAAACAGCCACCTATTCAGGTGGCTGTTCATCAGAGAAATCCAGATTACTTCTTGGTGAGGATTATGCGGGCATCCACAACTTTGACACCCTTTCCATCTTCGTAGACGATGACCGGGTTGGCGTCCGATTCGGCTACTTCGTCCATCAGATCATTAACCATGTAGGCGTAACGTGCCAAAACATCAGCGAGTGCTTTTCTATCGCGTGGCTTTTCGCCGCGAGCACCGCGTAAAATAGCAGCTGACTTTATTTCGTCTTGCATGGACATAGCGTCTTCAACACTGATTGGTGCCACACGGAAGGTGACATCCTTGAGAACTTCCACAAAGATGCCGCCCAAGCCGAACATGACGGTGGGTCCGAAGGTAGCATCATTGACAGAGCCAATGATGATTTCAGTAGCCCAGGGAGCCATTTCCTGAATGGCTACGCCATCGATTTCAGCGTCAGCTTTGTAAGCCAGAGAATTCTTGAGGATAGTTTGGTAGGCTTCACGCACACCAGCTTCATCTTTGATATTAACCTTCACGGCACCGGCGTCAGATTTGTGCAAAATGTCCGGAGAAACGATCTTCATAACAATAGGGAAGCCAATTTCGGTTGCATACTTGACGGCTTCGTCTTCGGATCTTGATAACAAGGTGGCCGTGACGGGCAAACCATAAGCACCAAAGACCTGTTTGGCTTCAATTTCTGTCAAAGCAGTGCGGCCTTTTGAGCGGGCATGATTGATAATATCTTTGGCAAGTTTTGCATCGATGTTTTCTGGTTTGAAGGTACTGGAGTGAACCATTTCAGCCATTCTTGCATCATCGCGCAAGGCACCCAAGGCTTTGACAGCCAGGTCAGGAGCACCGTAGGCTGGAATACCTTGTTCTACCAGCCAGCCCATAGCAGCCTCACTCTTATCACCGCCTACGAACGAAACGGTGATGGGTTTACCGGTAACACCGGAATCTTTTACACCCTTTAAGATTGCTTCCGCAATGCCCTGAGGATTTGTTTGGGCGGTTTCGCAGTAAAGTACTACAAGACCGTCCACCCATTTGTGTGCGTAGGAGAATTGCGTGGTCTCGCGATACCATTCGTTGCCGGCCATGCCAGTCATGTCCACTGGGTTTTTGGCGGAACCAAAATCAGGCATGTGACGTTTCAGTTCTGCCTGAACATCTTCTGGGGCAAAATGCAGTGGAAGACCATATTTTTCTGCAGCATCAGTTGCCAGCACACCTACACCACCTCCGTTTGTGAGGACGAGGATGTTGTCACCAGTCATCCGTGGTTGCAGTGATAGGGCAAGTGTCTTATCAAAGAGGTCATCGAGAGAGTCAGCCTGGGTAACACCGCATTGTCTGAAAGCAGAGCCATAAATCCGGGCGGCACCAGCCAACGAACCTGTATGGGAGGCGGCTGCCGCAGCACCATGGGCGGACACACCAGATTTCAGGACAACAATGGGCTTGGATGTCTGACGGGCTTCTTCCATGAAGCTGCGACCATTCTTAAGGCCTTCGATGTACAAGCTCACACAAGAAGTGTCAGGATCCTCGTTGAGGTAGCGGATCATATCTGTGAAATCTACGTCCGCCATGTTGCCAATGGAAATCATCTTATCAAAGCCAATGCGGCGGGTGAATGTAGAGGCATCCATCGCAATTAGCAAGGCACCGGATTGAGAAACAAGCGAAGCTTTACCTGGCAAGGGCAGGAATGGTGCAAAGGAGGCATTTAATTTGTCGCTATTGGAGAGTGTGCCAACAATGTTTGGTCCCAAAACGCGCATGTTGTATTCGCGGGCAACTTTTACGATGGCATCTTCAGTTTCGTGGTCACCGACTTCACTAAATCCGGAGGTAATGATGCTCAGGCCTTTCACGCCTTTTTCACCACATTGTTTGACCGCATCAAGAACAAATTTTGCAGGAATGGTTATGACGGCGAGGTCAACGACATAAGGAATGTCATTGACGGTGGGGTAAGCCTTAAATCCTAGAATTTCTGGATCTTTTGGGTTGACAGGGTAAATGCCACCTTGGTAACCGCTTTCGATGAGATTTGAAACAACCGTGTAGCCGATTTTCCCTGGCGTCGATGAGGCGCCGATGATGGCAATGGTCTTGGGTTTTAACAGACCGGTAAGAATTGGATCCACTTTTTCCTCCGAGATTATGATTTTCTTCGAACGCAAAGTATACCTTATTTGCCGTTAGACAGAGCGCATTTCAACATCTCTTGCTTCGGTGAGACAGAAGATCTATGGCATTATTTTAGTTGGATAGAAACCAAAAATTTCAATTACTTTCAGTTTTCTACACCTAAAACCTCAGCAGGGAAGACGTAATACTTGTCTGAAGTTAAATTTCTAATCATCTTGAGGCGCAGTCCGTCAAAATCAGAAATATTGAATGGATTTCCAATCAAAGCAGATGAACTCTCTTCAAAGAGTTTGTAAAACGCCCTTTTGCTGGCTTATAATTTTGCCTACAACCCAATTAAGGAGATTCCTATGGATTTTGAGTTTATTAAACCCCTTTTGCTCGAAGAGCAGAAATCAAAAATCGTTTTACTTGTCATGGATGGTCTAGGCGGCTTACCCTTGACAGCGGAAGGCAAGACTGAACTTGAAACAGCCAAGAAACCAAATTTTGACGCCTTAGCCAAGCAGTCAATTTTTGGCCTCCACCATTCTGTTCCGTTTGGCATTACTCCTGGCAGCGGCCAGGCGCATCTGGGTCTGTTTGGTTACGATCCGGTTAAGTACGAAATTGGCCGTGGTGTGCTCTCAGCTTTGGGAGTTGATTTTGATCTTGGACCAAACGATGTAGCAGCTCGTGGCAACTTCTGTACCGTGGATGCAAATGGCATCATCACAGACCGTCGTGCTGGGCGAATTCCTACTGAGATAGGTCAGGCTCTGTGTGATCGTATCAAGGAAAAGGTCAAATTGCCTGGAGTTGAACTCTTCCTGATGCCTGAAAAAGAGTACCGCTTTGTCTTTGTGATTCGCGGAGAAGGTTTGTCTGGGGATATCACCGACACCGACCCCCAAATGGTAGGGAAAAAGGCGCACATCGCTACTGCAACATCCCCCGAAGCGGAACACACTGCTGCGATAATCCGCAGCTTTGTTGAACAAGCCAATGCAGTCATTAGAGATGAACATCCTGCAAACAGCTTTGTTCTGCGTGGCTTTGCTGGCATGCCCAAGTGGCCAAAATTTAACGATGTCTGGGGGGTCAATTCCCTGGCAATTGCGCAGTACCCAATGTATCGTGGTGTGGCAAAAGTGGTAGGCATGACAGTTATGCCACCAGCCGCGACCATGGAAGACGAAATGACCATGCTTGAAGATAACTGGGATAAGTATGACTTTTTCTTTGTGCACATCAAGAAAACTGACAGCTATGGAGAAGACGGTAACTTTGATGCAAAGGTAGGGGTCATCGAACATGTAGATCAGTTACTACCAAGGATCATGGCCCTCAAACCAGACTGTTTGATTGTTACCGGCGATCATTCCACACCAGCCAAGTTGAAGAGTCACTCATGGCACCCGATTCCAACCATGCTTTATTCACCTGACTGCCGGCCGGACGGCATTGAGGAATTTGGAGAACGTGCCTGTGTAAGGGGTAGCCTAGGGCCGCGTTTTGATGCCAATGATCTAATGCCTTTTGCTCTGGCGCATGCCAAACGTTTGGAAAAGTTTGGCGCGTAGATAAAAATCTGAAAGTGTCTTTAAAAAAAGCCGACTTTGTTGCTAGGTCGGCTTTTTTTATACCAATAAACATCAACCTAAAGACAACTCAATAAATTAATTTACTTATTAATCACGTAATTGTGCGTTAATTCACTTATTCGGTGTAAAATCATGGCTGAACGACTAATGGGCTGTCTCGGCCAATTTTCAAAGGAGATATTATGTCTACACATCTTTATTTATCCTTATTGCCTGAAGCTTTGATCTTTTCACAGCTTGATCCCGAAGAATTTGGCACCTACTACGCGGTAGGTTCGCAAAAAAAGTCCAGGGGTCCAGCAATGTTCCTTGAAATTGACCCCAGTTTTAGACATCCATACTTTCACATGGATGAGGCACTTGAACGCTGTAAACCGCATGAAGATGGCAGCCCAAAGTCCTCACTTTATGTGGCTGTCTATCGTGTTTTGGAACATGTAGCCCTGGAGGCTATGCAAAAACTCTTTTTGGTGACTTCCGACGGTCGCACGTTGGAGCTTTCTGCCGAAGATTATCAGCCTGTCAATGAGAATGGTCTGCATTTATACCAAGAGGTTGCCCCTGTCACACCCCTGGTTGTCAGCCGCCTCGACCCAGTGAATTTCTATGACTTAATTGTCAAGAATCCCACTTCGCTCATTACTGTGCCCGCCATCGCTTTTACAGAACTACAATTAGGCGAGCTGGCAATTGACCCGGTTATGGGTATATCCGAAAATTTGCCCTACGGCAACAGTGACCACCTGCGTCAGTGCCTGGCGGACGTTAAGACCAAATACGTCTCCACCAAGATGGTGGACCGCATATCTTCTCCCGTGGTGCAATATCGTACGGTCAAGAATGGCTTCTTCTTTGGAAATCAGCAAGCCCTTAAATATTTCCCCATGCCGCGTCCTGAAGTTCTCAGAGCAGAGCATTATCGTTGGTTTAGATCCGCAAACATGTAAATTTGGGCTGAAACGCTAAAGCCCGGAAAAGATTTTTCCCGGGTGAGCTTTTCAAGCCTTAAAGAGGAGATTATATGAATTATGATATTTGGTTGTACATCGGTATTGTTGGGGGTCTTTTCTCTGTCGCAGTGGCCTTGTATTTGTTCTTTTGGGTTCGCAAACAGGACCCTGGCACTGCCAGAGCTCAGGAAGTGGCCAAGTGGATCAAGGATGGTGCTGCGGCATATTTAAAGAAGCTCTACACTGCCCTTGGGATGCTGGCGCTCCTTCTATCCATTGTGATTGCTTTGGTATTCAGCCTGACCAATAGCGCACTGAGGCCGGAAACTGCCAATCTTGTCACGCTTCCGCTTGGTTTGGTTATGGCAGTTTGTTTCTTGTTTGGTGCCTTCTGTTCAGCAGCGGCTGGCTTTTTAGGGATGAGTGTGGCCGTGGAAGCCAACGTCCGCACGGCAACCGCTGCCAAAACCAACCTCTCCGGTGCTTTCAAACTTTCTTTCTACGCTGGTGCGGTTCTTGGTTTGGCAATGGTCGGTGTTGCTGTCTTAGGTATGAGTCTGATTTATTTGATCACAAGAGACGCCCAAGCCGTGTTGGGCTTTAGCTTTGGGGCCTCCACACTTGCTTTACTTGCAAAAGCAGGCGGTGGAATCTACACCAAAACAGCTGATATCGCTGCTGACCTGGTTGGTAAAGTTGAAATTGGTATCCCGGAAGATGATCCCCGTAATCCGGCCGTGGTCGCAGATAATGTAGGCGATAATGTCGGTGATGTGGCCGGCATGGGCGCGGACATCTTTGACAGTTATGTGGCTTCTGCAGTTGCTGTCATGCTTCTTGGGGCAAGTTTTAGTTTGCAGGGCAAATTGGACCCAATTCTCTACACAGTTCTGCCTTTGATCATCTGCATCCTGGGGACCGCTGCTTCTTTAATCGGTATCCAATTTGTGAAGGTTAAAGACGAGGGTGATCCAGGCGTGGCCTTAAATCGTGGGACCATCATCACCTGTCTTCTCTTCATTGCCATGATCCTTGGTCTCAAGCTTTCTTTTGCTGAACTGAACTGGGGTGTGGTTTGGTCAGCAATCGCGGGCATTATTGCCGGCGTGGTGATTGGTTTCACCTCCGATTATTTCACTAATGATAAGCACAAACCTGTTCAGGAAACCAGCCGTGTATCCACCTCTGGTTCAGCGATCACTATCATCACCGGTTTTTCTTATGGCCTGATCTCGATTGTGCCTTCAGTAATCGGTATCGTTTCAGCCACCCTGGTGGCATATTTTGTATCACAGAGCTTCGGTTTGCCCGGTATTTATGGCATCGGCATTTCGGCTGTGGGTATGCTTTCAATCAGCGGCATGATTGTCTCCGCGGATGCTTATGGCCCCATTGTGGATAATGCCCGTGGCATTGCTGAAATGGCTGGGATGGGTGATGAAGTAATCGAACGCGCTGATACACTCGATTCCGCGGGCAACACTGCGAAAGCGATCACCAAGGGCTTCTCCATTAGCGCCGCCGCGTTAACGGTGTTGGCACTCTTTGCGGCCTTCTCAGAAGTCATGGCCTTGCACGGGGTTGAAATTCAGATCAGCCTCAGGAACCCGCTGGTGGTTGCTGGCGTCTTCCTGGGCGCCATGACGCCACCCTTATTCTCAGCCCTTACAATGTTGGCTGTAACTCACGGAGCCTTTGACATGATCGAAGAAATCCGCGGACAATTCAAAGCCAATCCCAATATCCTGGCAGGCAAGGAAAATCCCGATTATGCGCGCTGTGTCAGTATGGCTGCGCATGGAGCACTGACATCATTAGTTGGTCCAGCTTTTCTGGCTGTTGGTTTGCCCTTGGTTGTTGGTTTTATATTCGGACCGGAGGCATTGGGCGGATTCCTTGGTGGCGCAATTTTCACGGGTGTAATTTTTGCCCTACTGATGAGTAATGCAGGTGGACTTTGGGATAACGCCAAGAAATTCATTGAAACTGGCAAATATGGCGGGCCTGGTTCAGAAGCCCACAAAGCAGCAGTTGTAGGTGATACGGTTGGTGACCCATTCAAGGATACGGCTGGTCCCTCCCTCAATACCTTGATTACGGTTATGAGCCTGGTCAGTTCACTTTTTGCCCCAATTATTGCAGTTGTGCATCTTATTAAGTAAAAGCTTCTGAGAATGAACTTA
>CAYMNM010000105.1:0-6908 GCA_964391795.1 uncultured Anaerolineaceae bacterium
TTTAGTGGTTAATAAGCACGGAGAAAAATCAGTCTTTGAGCGCGTTGAAGCGGGCCATCAGACGAGACTTCCGCCGGGCGGCATTGTTCTTGTGAAGAACACCCTTGGTTGCAGCATGGTCGAGGGATTTGATCGCAGCCAAAACTTCAGCTTTCGATTCTTCCTGCTTGCCAGATTTCAGGCTGACAAGAGCTTTGCGGATCATGGTGCGGGCTGTGCCGCGATAGACACGATTGCGCTTGCGAGCGGCATCGTTCTGCTTGTTGCGTTTAATCTGTGACTTAATGTTTGCCAAATCTTCCTCCAAAATTACTTTCGTATTGCACGAACCTTTATTTTACAGGTTTTTCTGTAAATGTCCAGTGTTACGAGGACTAAATTGATAATTGGTCCCCAATTTTTCCCAAATTCTGGAATTTCTTGCTCTTCAGATAAAACTGTTTCCAATTAACGATGAGTCCATGGGCGAGACTCTCATGATTATACCTGCCCCCTTATAATTATGGAAATTGAGGTGCTTATGCAAACATTCATCGTTGGTGGAACTGGATTTCTGGGTTATTACACGGTACGCGAGCTGCTTGCCCGCGGGCACAGCGTGGCCACGATTGCACTACCTCCAGCCCCACCAGAAGGTGTCTTGCCTGGAAGTGTAAAAGTAAGCCTTTCGGACTTCAACACGATGCCGGATAAAGCGGTATTGGAAATGCTGACCGGCGTGGAAGGCCTGATTTATGCAGCTGGCGTGGACGACCGCATCGTGCCTAAGGCTCCTGCCTGGGAGTTCTTCCGCCGGGGCAACGTGGAGACTACCCGCCGCATCGTTCGCCTGGCAACGCAAGCTGGGATCAGGCGGGTGGTGGTCTTCAGTTCCTACTTCGTGGCTTTCAATCGCATGTGGCCGGAGTTGAAAATGGCCGAAGCTCATCCATACGTGCGTAGCCGGGTTGCACAGATCGAGGCGGCCAAGGAGGAAGCTGGGGAGTCTCTTACGGTTTGCTTTTTGCTGTTGCCTTATATTTTTGGTTCAACCCCTTGGCGTGTGCCACTCTGGAAACCAGTCATTGGCTACCTCAAGAGCTGGTTGCCAGTTGTCCTCTACCCCAAAGGCGGTTGTGCCATGGTCTCAGCAAGGGAAGTAGCTTCTGCCGCGGTGAGAGCCCTGGAAGTGGGTGAAAATGGCGCTGAGTATGAAATTGCCTCCGATAACCTGAGCTGGCGTGAGTGGCTGACCCGCCTGATGAAATATACAGGCAAGCAGAAGCCAATCTGGACCATTCCTGACTGGATGGTGCGTTTCGGTGCCAGCCTGGTGATGACTTCGCATCATCGAAAAGGCAAAGAAAGCGGGTTGGATTTAATTGAGTACACAAAAGTGCAGACCCGGATGGGTTACCTTGATACCGAAAAAGCCCGCCATGAGCTTGATTATCCAAAAGGAGATTTAGATCTGGCTCTTAAAGAAACGGTGGAGGCCAGCCTTTGATTGTTCAGGCAGGCTGAGAGGTTGGCAGTTGTGGCATCGTTTCAGAAGACGAAAGCCCCAACAATTCGGCCAAAGCCGCCCGCATGGCAACGCGGTCATCCCAGGGGTATTCAGTCGATTCAAAACACATGGATTGTTCATGTCCTTTGCCGCAAGAGATCACCAAATCCCCGGGCTTGGCCATGGACAGGGCTTTGCGGATGGCATCCGGACGGTCAGCGACCCGCCAGAAATTGGCCTTCACATCGTCGCCTTCCGGGTTGTAAGCGTCCTTACCCTCAACCCCACCCACTGAAACGGCAGCTTCAGCCATATCTTGCAGAATGGCATCCAAAGATTCAGTGCGTGGGTCTTCCGCGGTCAGAATAGTAAAATCAGCTTTTCGGATGGCAACTTTGGGCATCATCTTCCGTTTTTCACGATCGCGCAACCCAGCTGAGCCAAAAACAGCGATTACGCGGCCCTTGCTCTGGTTTCGTGCTGAACTTAAGGCCACATCAAGGGCGTTTGGTGTATGCGCGAAATCAACAATTGCCTGAAAAGGCTGCCCCAGGTCGATCTTTTCCATGCGGCCAGCAACACCATGGATCACAGCCAGGGTCTGCAGTGCTATTTCTATCTGCACGCCAAGCCCAAGACATGTCACAGAGATAGCGGCCAAGGCATTGGAGACATTGAAAACTCCAACCATGTGCGTACAAACTGGAAAAATCTGCTTACCCCAATGGCAGAGAAAGCGCAATTCGGTGGGCGTATCTTCAATCTGGTCCGCCCAGAGTTCAGCCTCATTCACCCGACTGTAGGAGGTCTGCGCCTTTGGGGAGACCCGTTTGAGGTAGGCATAGGATTCGTCGTCTTTATTTAAGACAGCCATTCGAAGGTTGCCAATTTCTTTGGCCGGGGTTTGGGCGAGCATCTCAAAAAGCTTACCCTTTGCCTGCAGGTAGTTCTGATAATTGCCGTGATAGTCCAGATGTTCATGGGTGACATTGGTCACCGCGGCTATGTCAAAATCGCAAGCAAAAACCCTGCCCTGATGCAGACCATGGGAAGTGGTCTCCAGCACGCAATATTCAATGCCCCTTGCAACCATCTCACCAAGGTAGGCTTGAATATCTGGGGCGTCAGGCGTGGTAACGTGGAAGCCCGTATCCAAAACTTCATCACCGATGACAGCATTGATCGTGGAGATCATACCCACCTTCTTACCAGCTTGGCGCAGGATTTCGAAAATCATGGTGGAAGTTGTGGTTTTGCCATCTGTTCCGGTAATCCCGATCATGCGCAGTTTGCGGGCTGGAAAACCATGCAAACCAGCCGCGAGGTACGCCAGGATGGTATGCATATCCCCAACGACCTGCAAGTAAGGCAAGATCAAATTGGTAGGTTTTGGCCGATCTGAGATAATCACTGCCGCGCCTGCCTGTTGGACCTGATCCAGGAAATTTAAACCGTCGTTTGTGCTACCTTTGATGGCCACAAAAGCGTAACCTGGCTTGACCTTGTGGTGATCAGAGGCGATACCACGGATTTTGACCCCGGGTATGCGGCCTTTGTAGCCAAAAGGCAGTTGTTTAAACAGGCTGGAGAGCCTGGTCAGTTTAGGTGCATACAATTTGTTATTTTTCATGGTTCTTGTTCAGGTTCAATCGGAAGCCTTGGTTTTGGTTTGATTGTACCCAAAAGAATGCAAGCGATGCCGGTGATGATCAGGACATATCCAGAGAAGAGCACCTGTTGGAGATCCATCTGCATAAAGCGATAAGCCTGGTGCTTAAAATACTGGGCAGTTGGAGGTAAAAGGGCAATCGCCAAAAAATAGACGCCACCAATGACGGCCAAAATGCCGATATAGAATGTGAATTTAAGAAAGGCAGGTCTTTTCATTTTTGTAGCATCAAAACAAAATAACCAAGAATAATTAAGGCGAAGAGCGTTGCGGTCAGCAGCCCATAACCAGATTTTAGCGCAAAGTAAAGCGAAGCATTCAAGATTAACTCCGCGAGCAGTATAAAGGCAATCAGACGAGGGCGAATAGCAGTGACTAAAATATTCTTCAAAGCTTGAATTTTGCCAGCCATTTTAAGCGCTCCTCATCCACGACCAAACAGCAGCCACAACAGCGATAAAAAGTACCACGATTAGATCATATACCAGCAATTTTTTTAGCACATGGCTCTCTTTGCCTGCCAGACCGATGGTGGAGCAACCCACAATTACCTTTCCCGGAGTCATAACGGATCCGACAGAGGCACCCGCTGTTTGGGCTGCCAGCATCAAGGGAACTGAGAGCTTTAAAATGGCGGCAGCCTCAAGATGCAGGGGAGCAAAAAGCACGTTGGAATTATTGTTTGAACCTGTTAGAAAGGCTCCAAGGGTGCCAATAAATGGCACTACCGCAGGGAAGAGCCAGCGGTCTACCACTGCACCCAAACCTCGTGCCAACAAGCTTGTCATACCGGTATGCGACATAATTTGGGAGAGGCCCACCATGGCGAGAATCCCAAGACTGGGTTCGATTGCCGTATGCAAGCTCTTGTTGACGATGCGTTGGAGGGAACCCTGGCGTAGAAGGCCATTATTTGCATAAACCAAGCCACCGATGAGGACTACAAAAAAGGTTAAAGTTCCGGAATGGGCAAAGGGATGAAATTCTTTACCGCTCGCGGCCGGTACGACCCATCCAAATGCAGTGTTGAGCTGTGGGAACTGGAAACTTATTTTCCAGGATTCAAGAAGGCTCCGCAAGGCCGGCACAATCGCAGCCAGAAATCCGAGCCCAACCAGCAAAAGATATGGGAATACAGAAATCAAGGTTAGATTAGTAGAAATTTTTTGCGCAGGCAATTGTTTCAGATTGGTTGTTCTTGCTTGATAAAGCGGTAAATGACGAATGAAAAATAGGGTCACCGCACCCACAATGGCGGCTCCAAAGACAGCCACACTGGTCATACCCGCTCGGGCCATCAGGTACTGGGTTATGCCCATTGAAATGGTAAGCAAAAGAATAGCCAATAGGCCATGCCTGACACCCTGCCATTTCTGACTGATGAAAAGGATAAGCAAGGCACAAGGAAAAATTGCCAATCCTAACAAGACTGCTGAATCTGAAGCCAAGTTCTGAGCAGTGTAACCTGAAACGGCAACCAGGGCGTTAAAAGCCGCGCCAATGGTTCCGAAGGTTACCGCCCAGGCATGCCCAAGGCAGGCCATAACAACTGAATCAACAGCAGAGAAACCCATGCCAAACAGGATCGGCGCGCAAATTGCCACTGGAACCCCAAAACCACCCATTCCCTGCATAAAAGAGGTAAGGACAAGCGTCAGCATCAGGATTTGCAGGGTACGATCTTTCATCCAAAGCGGCACGAGGTCGCCAATTAGTTTGACTGCCCCGCCTTCATTAGCCAGATGATAGAGGGTTATAGCTGCCCAAACGGTCCACAGGATATCAATCGCCAGCAGGAATGCTTTAGCCTGAGACCAAGCCAGAAGTTTCCAATCCGCTCCAAAACAGGTATAAGCGATGAGAGCTGCCACAAGCCACGAAGCAGCTGCGGCGCGCCTGCCACTCCATTTGAATACCAACATCAGCAAAACCACAGTGAAAATGGGCAAAAATGAAAGCAGCCAGTTGTTCAAGGTAAGTGCCATGTGGGCTTTAATTATAGTCAAGAAACAAGGCAAGCGTCTATTTATTTTTGGTTCAGTGTTGTTTTAGGTGCAAAAGAGGTTTATGTAAAAATGAGCACGAAAGGATGGAAACATTAGTCTCCATTGCAGTGCGGTTGCGGCGAGCAAAGGAAGGGCAGACACAACTATTTTTATTCTTCGGTGGTAGAATAATTCAAATTCCGGGGCGGTGGCGGAATAGGCAGACGCAAAGGACTTAAAATCCTTCGATGGTGACATCGTGTGGGTTCGACCCCCACCCGCCCTACTTTTCCAATTTCGTTGTGATATCATTTTTAATGGATGGCTGCATTGAGAACCACTCATTATCTTCGCCGTAAGCCTGTCTGTCAGCTGGTTCTTTTAAGTGTCTGTCTTTTTATTATTTCAGCTTGCCAAAGGGCAACCCCTCCCCCGGACCCCACCGCAACCCCCACACCCCAACCCACATATACTCTACAGCCCACAATCCTGCTTGAAAACGGGACCGAGGTGATGGTCGCCCAGCCGGCCAACCCCACCCCAACCCCAAATTTTGAGATTCCGAATCCAGTACAAATCAGTGAACTGCAATTTTTCCAGCGCGATTACCAGGTGCAGGTTATGGCCAAATTGCAGAACATCCTGAAGGATGCACTTCTTAGAGATATAAGTTACGAAATCATTTTGCTCGATGGCGATGGCAACCGCCTGACAAACACCTACGGAGCTGTAAAGTACCTCTTCCCGGGTGAAACCACCGGCGTTGTGACGACTGTTGAATTATCACCTGGCTTGACAGCCACAAACCTGCAGATCCTGATTACCGGAGGCAAACAGGAGCAAGGCCAAAAATACAGCCAACCCTTCACGATCAGTGGGAGCAGGTCCAGCGCTGTGCCTGAAGGACAAATGGCCACTGCCTGGCTCAAAAATGTTGATGCTTTCACCTACACGCAAGCCGTGCTCAGCGCTATTGCTTACAATGACAAGGGCGAAATTATCTGTGGCGGTACTAAACCACAGGCATTCATCCCATCAACTGACAAGATTGGTGTCTCTGTGCCGCTCTTGGATTGCCCGGAATCCCCCAAGGTCGTTGACTTCTACGCTTACCTCACACCCCAATCGGCCGCCCTTGAAGATGGGCAGTGGCAAAAAAATATTGAAAACAGTCAGTGGGGCTTTATCGTCAATGACAAAAATCAACTGAGCGGGGGAGTTGAGCTTAAAAACCTGACAGACAAAACGCTGACCGATAACTATTTCATCCTAACAGCCGTAGACGAAGCCGGCAAGGTTTGCCTGGCAGAAAACGGATCGCTGCACGCGCTTTGGCCATCAGAAGAGACCTTCTTATCAATGGGAATTTTTGACCTGCCCATCGATTGCGCGCCGCAGACGGCTTACCTGCACGTTGTTCCCGGAGAGTTTGGCACTATCCCGCTGGCATACAACCCCCTGGTCGCTTCAAACGCTACGTTAGTTATCGAAGAAGACGCAGTAAAGGTAAAGGTACGCATTGTCAACAACCTCAACACCAGCATTTCAAATTCTATCGTTTCAGTTGAATTAAAGGATGCAAGCGGTAAAATTGTAGGGTCAGGCCGCTTGCACACGGAAATCCTTCCGGCAAGCGGTAGGATTGAAGTGGAAGTACCCGTTATTTTTAGCGGCGATGTCAACACACTAAAACCAAGCGCCTCAGTTACCATACCTGATGGCGTAATTATGGGTAAATAAGGAGCTTTATGTCAATCAAGATGAAACC
>CAYMNM010000106.1:0-6889 GCA_964391795.1 uncultured Anaerolineaceae bacterium
GTTTTGCCGTTGAACAGCTATCGACTGATGCAATCCCACTGCTTTTTGAGGCTTATGACAACAAAACACTGCCTGCTGATCTTCGCCAAACTTTGGGTAAGGTATTGGCCTGCAAGGCGGCCCGGCTTGGGCCACGACTGGACTTGGAAGCCCCATGGTTTGCCACCAATCCTGTCAACCAACGCGCAAAAAACCTGTTTGAGGCACATCGCTTGGACCTTGCTCAATACACCTTCGTAACCAGGGAAGAGGGCTCAGGGATCGAATTTTCTGATGGTTTTGTTTTCTGTGATTATTCGTATAATATTGATTAATCACAAAAACTTACAACTGCTTTTGTCCGTCCTCCAAGGAGATAAATATGCATAAGCACCGATATTTTCTGATCCTCGTGCCATTAATCTTAGCGCTTGTTGTAGGCTGTACGCCAATCTCTCCAACACAACCAACCGCGCCTACCGTGCCCGCTTCAGCCCCCATTCCAACCATGGCTCCGCCAAATCCAACCATGGCTGAGCTTCCGTCAGCGACAGCGTTTACGGAGCCAACAGCCACTGTAGCTGCAGAAGAACCACCTGTTCCTACCCCGGAACCGGAGATTGTTTTGGATGGTAAGGATATCTCTGCCAATGGTATTGGCTTTTTCCTGCCCACTACTGTGGCGGCTGATTCCACTGGAACTGTCTATCAGCCCCAACCAATCACTGCCGATGCGCCTTTCTGGGATAAGATGCCACAACATTATCTATTCTTGTTCAAGGACTATCAACATCCCAATTCGATGCATTTACCCCGGGTCTACATCTGGCCAATTGCAGAGTACATAAGTGAAAACCCGGGCTTTGAGCCTACGGTTACGCTGCTGCAGACTCTCCTCGCGCAAAGCGCGACCGTTGACCTCTCCACGGCTGATCTGCCGTTCCCTCCTCTCTTCAACGCGGCCAAAATTGTGAACCTAAAACCTGAATTCCTTGAGTTCCAAAATGGCAGTGGTCTGCGTTACCTCACCTTTTTTGCCCAGGCAGCTACCCCGATTACCAATTACGGACTGTTTTATACCTTCCAGGGGATTACCACGGATGGACTTTACTACGTCAATGCCATCCTGCCGTTAAGCCAGTCTGAATTGCCCGCTGATGACAGCGAATTTCAGATAGACGAAGCCTTCTACAACTTCTACCAGACTTACCTGGCACAGCTTCAGATGGAAGTAAACGAGGCTCCTGTTGAGAGTTTCACACCTGATCTGGCCAGTATGGATGCTATGATGGGCTCACTCTTGGTAACCCCCAGCGTTGGTGCCGATTCGGTTTACAGCCAGTATGCAGATTTTTACCGAGCCTCAATCCTACTTAACAGCACGCTTGGGTTAGAGTGGGAAGCGGATAATGTGGAAGCTTCCGCTGGTGATGGCTCGGAGATGCCCATGAGCATTCACCCTTATTTGGGCGGAATCAAGTTCACCGGGTATCCGCTGCAGGAGCAATTCCATAAGCCCCGTATATTCGCTTTTGACGTTGAGGAATACATGGCGATGGACCCGCGTGTGACGGGCTCAGTCGATGCCCTAAAGGCAATTTTGGCTGCGGAAGGCCAACCTATCCCAACCGATGGCAACCTGCCCTTCTTCCCCATCTTCCCGGCGGGCCAGGTTTTCCACGCACAGGCTAAGATTTTGCAGCTTCATAATGGCAGCGGTTTACGCTACCTTACCATGTATAGCCAGGCAATGATGCCGGTGGATAGTTACAGCCTCTTCTACACCTTCCAGGGACTTTCCAACGACGGGCAAACTTACATAATTGCCATCCTTCCAATCAAAGCTTCGAACTTGCCGGAAGTGGCGGAACAACCCGCGGATTACCAGGCTTTTATTGACGCTTATGATGCGTATCTTGGCGAGGTGATCTCTAATCTTAATGTGCTGCCAGCAGAAGAATTTACGCCGAATCTAAGTGAAATTGACCAACTGATCGAAACGATTCGTCTGTATTAACATTTACTTCTAATAATTTGTTATGTTTTCGGACCTATAATTGTTTCGAAACATTTCTGTTCACCGTGAAAGGATCGATGATGGCAAACGAAGAATTTAAAAAAGCCGCTGAAGAGATGAAGTCAGGTTTAGAAAAAGCTGCCCATGCTGCCAAAGGAGAAATCTCCAAGGCTATGTCCAACTTAAGTTCTGCCCTAAACGACTACCGTGATGACGTTGCCAAGCGTGCTGAAGAAGCCAAAAAGACAGCCGGAGAAGCGGGTGAAACGGTCAAAGAGAAAGTAGCGGATGCTGGTGAGACTGTCCAAACTGAAAAAGAAGCTTTTCAAGCCAAAGCCAAAGCTGAATATGAAAAGTTGAATGAAGAAGTCAAAGGTCTTCACGAAGAAGCCAAAACGGTAGCGGACGACAAAAGAGCCCAATTGGAAGAAAATCTGGAGAAATTAGACCTCTTCATGGATGAGGCCAAGCTTCGTTTACGCGAATTCGCAGTGGATAGCTCGCATGCCTGGGATGATGTTAAGGTGGAAGCCGCTAAAAGCTGGGAAGTCTTAAAGATTGGCATTGAAAAAATCCTCAATAATTACCGGAAGTAAAATCTCCGGCCTAAGCTAGGCGCCTCTGGGGGAGGCGCTTATTTATTTCTCAACTAAGGTATGATTAGAACCATGTTTATTCCTGCAACTCCTCAAGAAGTCAAAGACCGAGGCTGGTCACAGCTGGACGTCATTTTTATTAACGGCGATGCTACCATCGACAGCCCTTTCAGCGGCGTTTCTCTCATCGCCAGACAGCTCGAGGCGGATGGTTTCAAGGTCGGCATCATTGCCCAGCCCGATTACGAATCCGAGCGGGATATCACCCGCCTTGGAGAACCTGCCCTTTTCTGGGGTGTTTCTGCCGGCGCTGTGGACTCAATGGTTGCCAATTACACGGCCTTAAGCCGCCCACGCAGATTGGATGATCATACCCCCGGGGGTCAAAACACCCGTCGGCCGGATCGTGCCAGTATTGTTTACAGCAACCTGATCCGTAAGTACTTCAAAAACACGCGCCCGATTGTGCTGGGGGGTGTTGAAGCTTCTCTGCGCCGGGTCGTGCATTACGATTATTGGAGCGATTCGCTCAGGCGTTCCATACTGCTGGATGCCAAAGCCGATTTCCTGCTTTACGGCATGGCAGACCTGACCGTGCTTGAGTTTGCCCGCGCACTGCGCGACGGCACTGATCCAAAAAAGATCCGTGGCCTCTGCTATCCATCTGTAGTCAAACCAGCTGATTACCTGGAGTTACCGAGCTTCGAAGAATGCCAGGCTGATAAGGCCAGTTTTACCAAAATGTTTGACATATTTTATAAGAACAATGACCCCATAACCGCCCAGGGTCTGGCGCAAGCGTATCTAAACCGTTACGTGGTGCAGAACCCGCCTGCTCCCGCTTTGACCACGGAAGAACTTGACAAGGTTTATGCCCTGCCCTTCACTTACGAGGTCCACCCCTTTGATGCTGCCAAAGGCGAAGTGCGCGCCATGGACACCATCAAAAACTCAATTGTCAGCCATCGCGGCTGTTATGGCGAGTGTAGTTTCTGCGCGATCGCCGTACACGAAGGCCGTCGTGTGAGTTGGCGTTCGCAGGAATCGATTTTGGCTGAGGCCAAAGCCATGACACTACGGCCAGGTTTTAAAGGCATCATTAGCGACCTTTCAGGCCCTACCGCCAATATGTACGGCTTTGAATGTGCTGTCAAAACCAGCCGGGGCGCCTGCCGCGACCAAAGTTGCATCTACCCCCAGGTCTGCCCGGTGCTTCCGGTAACGCATGATCCGCAAATTAAGCTTCTAAAAGCCCTGCGCGAACTGCCCGGGGTGCGCAAGGTCTTCGTCTCCTCAGGCATTCGGCCAGATTTGGTGGCCATGGACGCCAATTTCGGCGATGCCTACATGGATGAGCTGGTTCGCCATCACGTTTCAGGCCAACTGAAACTTGCCCCAGAACATTCTGAGCCTTCGGTGCTGAGAAGAATGCGCAAACCCAGCATAGATAGCACCCTAAAATTCAAAGAAACTTTTGATGAAAAATCTATCGAAGCTGGTAAGGAGCAGTTTTTAACCTACTATATGATTGCCGCCTACCCAGGCTGTGGCGATGCAGAAATGATCTCGCTGCAGGAGTTCTGCGCTGATAATTTGGGCGTTCTACCTGAACAGGTCCAGATCTTCACCCCCACGCCATCAACCTATGGCAGCCTGATGTACTACACCGAACGCGACCCCTGGACGGGTGAGCAGATTTTTGTGGAAAAAGGTCTGACCGGGAAGATGCAACAAAAAGCACTGATTACCGGATGGCGCAAGAAACGCGACCAGGCGGATGCCTCTTCAACCGAAAGAGAAGTCCGTGGCTATACAGAACGCCCCAGAACCGAACGCTCCAGTTCCAGAACAGGCCGCCCCAGAACAGACCGACCACGGCGCGCTTGGCAGCCAATCAAGCCGGCTTACGAAACCGACCGTAGTGACCACCACAAAGCCTACCAGCCCCCACGACCTGAACCAGCCCCCGAGGTGCGGGTGGTAAAAGATGAATACGGCCGCTTTGCCCAGAACCGTCTGCCTGAAGGCTGGGTGGTGAAGGAGCGCGAAGCTCCGCGCCGATCCAACTCGGATGACAGAAGAGGTCGGGGGTCTGAGGAAAAACGCCAGACCTTTGGTCAGGAACGTTTTGATAAGCCTGCTTCAAGGGATTCCCGCAGTTCAGAGCGGCCTGGGTATGGCCGCAAACCTGAGGCTAATTCTGAATCCCGTGGTCCACGCCCGCAGTATCCGCCCAGAGATGAGTCGGATGCCCGCCGTCCTTATCGGCCGAGTAGCGACCGCCCCGCAAGTGATCGTCCACACCGCCCAAGTAGCGACCGCCCTGCAAGTGATCGACCTTATCGGTCTACTAGCGATCGTCCTACCGGTGACCGCCCAAGCGGTGACCGACCATACCGTCCGAGTGGTGATCGCCCTAGCGGTGACCGACCATACCGTCCGAGTGGTGATCGCCCTAGCGGTGACCGCCCATACCATCCGAGCAGTGATCGTCCTACTGGTGACCGACCACACCGTCCCAGTGGAGATAGACCCTCTGGTGACCGACCATACCGTCCCAGTGGCGATAGACCTTATGAGAGAAAAACTGAAGGTTCTGCTGGTACAGAAACCAGGCGACCATATCGCCCCAGCGGGGACAGACCTGCTGGTGACCGACCATATCGCCCCAGCGGGGACAGACCTGCCAGTGACCGACCGTATCGCCCCAGTGGTGATCGCCCTGCCGGTGACCGACCGTATCGCCCCAGTGGTGATCGCCCTGCCGGTGACCGACCATACCGCCCCAGTGGCGATAGACCTTATGAGAGAAAAACTGAAGGTTCTGCTGGCACAGAAACCCGGCCTCATCGTCCCGGTCCTGACCGGCCCTATCGGCCTGCTGGTGATCGCCCAAGCGGCGACCGCAAGCCTTACCAGGGGTATGCTAAAAAAGATGACAGCTCATCTTCCAGCTCTAATTACCCTAAGGGTGGTTCAAGCTCTACATCCCGGCCAGCAAGCCAAAGGGCGTCAAAGTCTGATAGACGACCATCCGATCGTGAGGTGGATTCAAGCACTCAAAACACTGGAACAGATCGGTCTAAGGCACCCTTTCGACGTTCCAAACCCAAAGATGATTAATGGCTGAATATCTCGGTCTGATTCTCAGCGTTGTTGTTGTCATCATTTTGCTTGTACTGGTGCTCCTGCTGGCACGCTATAACATTTCCAGGCAAACAAATAAATTGGTTGAAACCAGCGCGGTCGTCAGGTACCCCTTCCCCCAGGGGCTTGACTTGCCGCAGGGTAGCCTTGGTCCGGCAATTGTCAGCCGCGACGGTATGCAGGCAATCATCCGGCGCAGTTACCAGGAATGGCTCGAGCGCTACATCCTGGCAGAAAATGACCCCCGCCGGGCGTTCCTGCGGGCTGGCAGTGAGAAACGCTTTCTCAAGTATGAATACGTATCGACTAGTTTTGGTCAGGGTCTGGCTTTGATGAATACCTTGCTGATGGCAGGTGATGACCCTAAAGCCCAGGTTTTGTTTGACCGCCTGCTCTTTTCAACCATCATCCGGCCTTCACAGGACCATGAAGACCTCAGCAGTTGGCAGATGGTGCCCGACAGCCGCAGCCCTCGTTTGAATGCGGACTTACACGCCGAAACTTGGATTGGTTTTGCTACCCTTGCAGCCACCGCCCAGTGGCAAGACTCTGCCCGTGTGGACTACAAAGTAATCTCACAAGCCCACTTGAAAGCCTTGAACACGGTTCTAAAAAGCAGTGCACAGAAGTTGGAAGAACTAGTTTTTGCGCCTTACTTTCTGGCTACTTTCGCTAAAAACCAGGCTGATCAGGATTGGGTTGACCTGAAGACCAAACTTACTGTAGCCACGCAAAAACTCATCAATAGTCCTGAAATTGAACTTGTAGGGGATGCAGCGAATGAAGATGCTTCTTTGGCCTTGCAGGTCTTAAATCTGGGTTTGGACCGTTTGCTCGGCGGAGAAGACTGGGATTTACGTACCCGTGCTGCACTGGAGCGCATCGTTCGACGGGCTTATGCAAACTTGCGAGGTGGCCTTGTTAACGAATCTCAGGCCCCAGACTATCCCAAAGGTTTTACCAATTTGGCTTTGCTTAGCTGTTGCGCCCCCACCGCGGCTTTTCTTGCTGACCGCGACCTGGTGAATAATTACTGGTCTTTGCTGGAAAATAACTTACCTGGCAAACACGACCCCATTGGGGCCAGTTTGCGCCTTTTAGCGATGCAGGCACTGGCAGGTAATCTGTGGTTCACAAAGGTAGATTGGGC
>CAYMNM010000107.1:0-6861 GCA_964391795.1 uncultured Anaerolineaceae bacterium
CAATTTTATCAATAGAAGGAAGTTTGTCTGTCGGTATTCTTTTTGGAACTTGATTGTATGAAAAGTATTTATTTTTAAAAATAGCGCAGCTTACCTCAGTTAGCAAAATTCCATAAGGGGCTCTGGTATCTTGTGAATACTTATGAAGTTGTTTTACCGCCTCCTCATAATCACCATTCTTAAATTTTTCGACGCTATTGGTAAGTTTTAGTTCTATTACTAGAATTGCCTTTCTAAATTGGTCATCAGTTCTGACAACAATATCAACTCGATTAGAGAGAGTTTTATCAAAGCTTGTTGTATCTGACTCAATATCGATTTGATCTTTTTTTATTCGAAATAACTTGGATAACTGAGGTGCCAAATAATTTCTAAATTCATCTTCCGATTCAAAATTCTTGTCTTTGAACAAATCTAATATTTGTTGCTTAGTAATCCATCGATTCATTACTATAAATTTCACATTTCTGGAAGAAAATAGCAACTATACAAAATAACGACTTTTACCATATTACAGGTGTTTGTTGGATTTTTCTTCTATATTAAATAAATTTTCCAGATCTTATGGGATTCCTAGCTATACTATTTATATTATAGGAATCTTTAGGCATTAATCGGAGCATTGGGATCTGGAACCTTTCTATTCCTATAACATGTTTATTTGTTACCACAATTCAAACAAAAATTTCTATGAACACAAAGTAGCTCTCCGCATTTTTTACAAGTCCATCTATTCTTTTGATTTTCTAAAAATTTTTTAATTCCTAGTTTTTTTATATCTTCAAGATTTTGTAACATGCTCATTCTATATTTTGTTTTATATCTTTTATCTAAATCTTTAAGTCTTTTACATGGATATTTTTCACACTTATCAGAACAAAATAACATTTTCTTTTCTTCTAAAATTTGACAACTTTTTATAACACATTTTATACAGTAATTTGGTTTATAAATACTTATTTTTCTACAACCTAAACATTTATTTTTTTCTCTTTGGAAACCCAAACAAAGACTACAATTCATTCCACATGGAGCAATTAAACTTTTAGTCATACTCATACGTGGTTCTATCATTTTATATTTTCATCATTACAGGCTGTGGACCAGGTGGATCTGGAGCCTTTCTGTGCTTATAACACTAATTGCTTTATTTTACTTGTTTTAGACCATTTCCGTCCCATTCAATCACTGGTTCATCGCCATAGTTGGCATTTATTTCTACTGAATGATTTTGCCAAGTCCCATATTCAATCGTTTTGTTTTTTGGTCCTTCAAAAGGGGCTATGGCCAGATAAATGGTTATTTTATAACTATTTAGCGAAGTTTCTACCAATTTACCGCTGGCTTTTACCTCTGCTGGTCTAAAACCACTTCTAAAACTTTCTCCCTGACCATAAACTTTTCCCATTGTATAAATTCCACCCACATCTCTATCTTCGGCCGGATTAGCCGCCAAATCATCCCAACAGGTTGAACTAAGACACACATCCATCATATAAGATTGCCCACTGACATTTACTATTTTATAAATCTGATTAGAATTATTGTCGGAATTAGTTTTTGGAGCTTCTTCCTTAACCTCTTCTTTTTTCTCGTTAGAGCCTTTGTTCTTGGTGGCTTTTTTTTCCTCTTCTTTAATTTCTTCTTCAATTTGCTTTATTACCTCTTCAATTGGTTGAATTGGAGTTATATTATTTTCTTTCTTCCACTCACTTAATTCAGTTTCAGTTAAACCACTAACAGTGGCTTTAACTTCACCCTTTTGGTCAGTTTTGATGCTGATTCCTAAAATTTTTTCATCCTGAACTACTGATCTGATTTGATCTCCAGCAAAAGCAAAGGCACTGACTTTTTCCATAGCTTTTGACACATTTCCAGGCATATTGGCAATTGTCAAAATACCAGCCGCTGGTTCAGTGACTGTTCTCGCCTTATTTACCATTTCTGATACTTTATTTTTATCTCCAAGAGCTATTCTGGCTTCATCATCCGCCACCTCCAAAACCAAATCCGCTCCACCTACTACTGTCGCTGTCGTTGCCAAAACTCCAGAAGCGCCTCCTGTCAGTACGACCCCTCCTACAAACACCGTCACCTTGGCTCCGTTTTTAATTCTCATTGAATTTTGTTCACATGTTTCAAAGACATCTCCTTCTTCACCGTATGCTTCTCGAGTAATTTGATCTTGAGTTTGGTTTAAAATCAACTGAGCCATTTTGACATCTACTCCCAAATGTTTGGCCAGGGTTCTGACCGTTTTTCCGGCTGGAGCACTCTCGATTACCTTTTGAATTTCAACCGTACTATAAGCATGAGTGTCTTTAACTAAATCAAGAGATGTTGTTCCGTTGACCATTTTATCAGCTTCTTTTTCTAGATCTATTACCTTACTATCAAGTGCTTTCCACCCCTCAATAATAGCGCTCATCTCGTTATTCCATTTATCATAATCTCCATATTCTTTGGCTTTTTCTAAAACATTTTCCGTCTTATATCGAAGCCAGGTATATTCTTTGGAAACAGACAAGGTTTTTTCATAAACCACTTGATTCAAAGTTGAAGATTGATTTCCTTTTTTTAAAAATAAAAAACCAACAACCAATACTATAAGTAAAGTAACAACTGCTATTGAGAAAAATTTTTTTATAGACATAGGCTATTTTATCAAAGACTATATAAGACAAATTAATATCAAACAAACCACGGAATTAAATATCAAACCTTATTTAGTTAACTATATAGCCAAAGATATAAATATCTTTTTCATATTGTTATATTTTTTTTCTTAACATTAAATAAATACGACCGTGATCTCTGGAAATTGAAAGTGTCGACTCATATTCTCCATCTTGCCACTTTATAGTTCCGCTTTTTTCATCATAGTTATATTCTGGATTGTTTTGAAGTTTATTTTTGTATTCTGTTTCTAACACCAAAAATTCATCAATATCATCTTTGCCGTCATTATTTTGATCCCCACTATCTATAACGGTAAAATATTTAGTATATTCGATCTCTCCACCTTTTTGATTTAATAATCCGTAGGATTTTTCATGTTCGACTAAATTTGAATTTACCGCTAAAATATCAGGAAAATCCATAAAATATTTATTTATATTTTCGTCTTGATAACTGGGCAGGTGGACTTGAATATAACCTGTTTTATTTTCGTCATAGTAAGCCGCCGAGACTCGGTATTCGCCAATTTTACCCTTAACCATCTCTCGGTTTTGAGAATCATCAGCAATTAAGCTTTCAAATAAGCCTTTATAATAATCAAAAAATTCTTCTTGAGTGGCATCAGTATCAAACACAACGTTAAAATAGGCAAAATTATTTTCATCAAATTCTGATGTATTTTTTGGGTCAGTATTAACAAAAATTTTATTTGAACTTACCTTTTTAAGTTTAAAAAGTGGTATTTTTTCTATGGGAAACCCTTCTATTAAATAAGTTGGCTCGCTTTTGTTGTTAATAACTGAAGATGCAGACTGATTTATGGTTTTTGGTTTTTCCTTAAAAACAAAAAAAATTACGACCCCAAATATTAATACCAACACTAATATTATTCCTGCTTTTTTATTCATTAATTATTTTAACAAATCAATTTACTTTACAATTTTATATAAATTTTCGCACTATACAATACTCTTTATTTTATGGGTATATCAACTGTGTTGCATAGAACTTTGACCCTTTGGCGGAGCATTGGGGTCTGGAAATTTTTGCCTTTATAACTCTCTGTTATATTTTACTTTTCTTTTAGACTGATGGCTATTTTACCAATACTGTCGGAACCAAATAATATACTTTGATCAAGAAATAATGTTTAAATTATGTCACAGACTTAAAAAAACACAGGATTCAGCAGGTGGGAGTTTCATTAATTGTTTGTAAGTAAACCTGCTTTATTGTTTGTAAAGTGTTCCTGTAGGCGCTTTTCCACCCATAAAATCAGAACCCGCCATAACATCTTTGCCTTCGACAACAATTTTATTAAAGACCATAGCGTCACCCGAAAGTTCGAATACATAATAACCACTTTCCTTATTATCGCCAAATATTTTTATACTATTACCTTCTTGACTCCAAGTATTAGACGAGCCTTCCGTATCTTCACCCATATCACCCATAGTACACGTACCATCCTTGTTTAGAGTTACTTCAAAATTATTGGATCTTGTTTTTTGATCACCTCCTGACACATTTACTAATACGCCCTTCCATGTAGTACCAGCCAAATCAGGATTATTTTTTCCAATTTGATTATCTGCATCTTTAATCGGCTCATTTATTTTGTTTTGATTTGTCTGGGAAATCGGCGTAATTTTGAGTATATCCTCTATTTCTACATTTGTATCTACCCCAGATTTTATATTGTTCTCACTTAACCATTTATCAACTTCATTTGGATCAATTTTTGAAATATAGACAGGGGTTTTATATTTTTTAATGTTTTCAAATTTATTGTCTAATTCAACATTTACCTCGGGAAGTTCAATTCCGATAATTTTCCCGTCTTGCACTCCGCCATTGACTTGTTCGGCAGTAAACGTAACAGCGTTTAATTTCTCGATTCCTTTAGTCAAATTTCCAGGCATAGTGCTTATAGTTAATAATCCTGAAATTGGTTCGGTTATTTTTCGAACATCATCGGCAATGGCGGAAATTTTGTTATGATTACCCAAGGCAATACTGGCTGCATCACTGCCTATTTCAAGTGTTAGATCTGCTCCGCTAACAACTACTGCGGCTCTGGATAAGGCTGAACCGGTCATCAAAGCTGCGCTGCCACCAGTCAAGACAGTAGTACCAACAAATCCGGCAATTTTACAACCATCCTTAATCACAACTGCGCTTTTCTCCAGTTTATTAAGAGTATCTCCGGCCTCATTCCATGCATCCGCTGTAACTTGGTCTTGATCTTGATTGAGAATCAATTGTGCTCTTTTGGCATCAACACCCAAATATTTAGCAAGGGTAGCAATTTTTTTACCAACTGGAGCGTTATCAAAAACATCTGATATTTCATTCCGATCATATGCATGGACTGTTTTAGTTAGACTAAAACTAAGTTCATGAACCGGTAAAGCCTCCGATTTTTTTTCAAGGTAGGTCGCATCTTTTTCCAGTTTATTCCAATCATTAATAATCCTTGTCATTTCCTGATTCCATGTGTCATAAGAAGAAAAATATTTGGCATTGATCAATACATTGTCAGTTTGATATCTCAAAGCCAGATACTGTCTTGAGATTTCCAAAGTCTGTCCCAATACTATTTGTTCCTCCGTCTGATCTGTATTTTCCTGTTTAAGGAAATAAAAAACACTAGCCGACAGAGCTATCAAGGCAATAATTGAGATGATAATTATTTTTTTCATAGATTTATAATATTTTTTAAGTAAAAGACAGATTATTTATTAGCGTATTGTATTATATTTTTTTAGTTGACAATATACACCATATTAAAGCTACGAGTATATGGCTATTTTAGAAAGTATCTTTTCTGCACTTACAGGGGAAAATAGGGTAAAAATATTTTGCGGAGCATTAGGGTCTGGAACCTTTCTATCCCTATAGCACCCTCTTCCCCACTGTCTCATTCTACCAGTTTTTCGTGCCTAAATGATACAAATGAGACAGTATAAAAAAGGAGTGTCTCGAAAATGATCCAATTTGAATAATTTTATTACTCTAAACAATGTGAAGTGTCATTCCAACACTGCAACTTCCATTTATTATCCTCATAAGTAAAAATCGATACACCTGTGGCGCTCAATCGCATGAAATTTTTAAGTCGTAAAGAAATATCGACTGGATAATCTTTACCAAAAAGCATTAACCCGGCCAATAGTGCCATAAAGTTTCCGTGAGATACAACGACCACATTTTCCAAGTTAAGATTTTGTAGATACTCCAACGCCTTTAATCCCCTAGATTTAAGGTCTTCAAAGTTTTCTTCGTCACTATAGTGCCAACTGGGGTCTACCAAATACATTTCGCCAATCTTTTTCAATATAGCTTTAATTTCTTCACTTTCTTTTGATTGGCCGACAACTTCTTTTGGTTTTTTAACCTCAGCGAATAATGGGTCAGTTTGCACATCTTTGCTAATTTCTTTAGCAGTTTGAACCGCTCTTAAATGGGGGCTGGAAATTACCAAATCAATTTTGGTATTAGTGAACCTTTTGCCTAGTTCCTTGGCTTGACTCATCCCTCTTTCGTTAAGCGGTTCATTATCAGGCTGACTAATCTTTTTCTCCAAAGAATTGGTAGAACCATGACGGACAAAATAGATTTTCATGATATGATCTTAGCATATGGAAAATCACCAAATTACAGTCAGGGCCAGGTTAATTGTCATCAAAAACGGAAAACTGCTAGTCCAATACCGCCAAAAGCAAAATTATTATCATTATTTTGGTGGTCATCAAGATATTGGTGAAACTATTTTGGAAACTTGTATTCGGGAAACCAAAGAAGAATGTGGTGAAGATGTCAACTTTGAATTTAAAAAGATTTTGTATATCCGCGACTTTATCTTACCCGGTGATCCAGAGCAAAGCTTAGAATTATTCATACTGGGAGACATTAACAAGTTTGAAGAACTTGAAGGGTTGAAAGACCCTCAACATCCTGGTGGTGATGTTTGGTTGACTTGGCTTGATATCAATAATTTACCTGATAACCTCTACCCCAAACCCATGTCCCAAAAACTTCTCGAGGACTACAAGAATGGATTCACTAAATCAGGAGAGTATGTAGGTAAGATGGATAAATAAAAATGAATCAAGAAGTTCTAGATCAATTAAAACAAGAATATAAAACTCTTTTCGAAAATGTCTGGGAATTTGGTGGAGG
>CAYMNM010000108.1:0-160 GCA_964391795.1 uncultured Anaerolineaceae bacterium
GAACCAGTGCGCATGGCTTGACAATCAAATCAGCCTAATTTAGGATTGACCTGGGAATGGCTGGGTCCCGGTGGGCTCCCTGGTCTTCAAAATCAGTGTCCGGTCGTTCAGCGAGCGGGGGTGGGTTCGACTCCCATCCATTCCCGCCTGATTAATCTAT
>CAYMNM010000108.1:170-1330 GCA_964391795.1 uncultured Anaerolineaceae bacterium
AACACAACCACTTGTCAAAATCTACTGCGACGGCGCTTGCAGCGGCAACCCCGGCCCGGGCGGCTGGGGCGCAATTTTGTTGTCTGGCTCAAAGCGCAAAGAAATTTCTGGTGGCGAAGCGCAAACTACCAATAACCGCATGGAACTGACTGCGGCGCTGGAAGCCCTCAAGACGCTCAACAAGCCTTACAGCGTGCAATTTGTCACCGATTCGAGCTACTTGCTGAAGGGGGCTTCTGAATGGATGAAAGGCTGGAAGCAGCGTGGATGGCGGCGCAAGGAAGGCGCTTTGCTGAACGCCGATCTCTGGCAGGCATTGGACGCAGAACTTACCAAACACCAGGTGAGCTGGCAATGGGTCAAGGGCCACGCGGGTCATCCGCTCAATGAACGTGCCGACGAACTGGCACGGCAAGCCATCCCAAATTAATCCTGAGGAATATCAATTCTGACAGCTTTTTCGAAGCTGCTATTTTCACCCGCCTCTAATTCAATTAATGCCATCTGTTTGGGGTCGAAAACCAAGGCCGGTCCACTGATGCCCCCTTCAATAATTTCCAGCTTTCCGGGCAATCCGGCACGTTTTATCAGGTTGAGGTCTTGCGTTTTCCCATCTGATTCCACCATGTCGCTGCCATAGAAATGAAGCACTTCCAAAGGTTTCACTGGCTGTAGTCTCCCAAAAATGTGAAGGTTAATAGCTTCGGTCAACACAACCAAATCCCGTTCGAAACCTGGGTAACTTGTAAAACTGGAGTGTTCGATCTCAATGCTGGCAGTGCTCAATCGATAATCAAAATTGCGTTCAGCCAGCTTTGCATCAGCAGGTTGAATCAACAGTTGCCAGGTTTTTCCACCAGCCCATTGGACTGGTGGAATATCTTTAACGTGAGTTACTTTCATTTGAACTTCTTCAGGCGAATACTGTTTGTTACCACAAATATACTACTGAATGACATAGCCGCTGCGGCCAAAATGGGGTTGAGCTTACCGAAGGCTGCCAAAGGGATGAGCAAAACATTGTAGAAGAAGGCCCAGAACAAATTTTGTTTAATGGTTTTCAAAGTCGCCCTGGAAAGCCGAATGGCGGTAGGTACTGCCATCAGGTTACCGCTGATCAGCACGATAGGGGCGGAGGCTATGGCCACGTCTGTACCGGT
>CAYMNM010000108.1:1340-6735 GCA_964391795.1 uncultured Anaerolineaceae bacterium
GGGCTGGGGCGTCGTTGATGCCGTCTCCAACCATGGCCACCTTCTTGTTTTGGCCCTGCAATTCGGTAATCTTGGCAATCTTATCCTTGGGCAGTAAGTTGGCAAAGACCAGGTCGATGCCGGCTGCTTTTGCGATCTGGGCTGCGCTGGCAGCGTTGTCGCCGGTGAGCATGCCAACCTTTAAATTTAACTTGTGCAGTTCTTTAACTGCTTCCACGCTTTGGTCTTTTAAAGTGTCGGTGATGCCAAAAAGACCCACCAACTTTTCTTCCACTGCTGCGTAAACGATGGTCTTGCCCTGGGTTTGAAGGGCTTCCGCGCTTTCGTGGGCTTTGCTCAGGTCAAGTTCCTGACCCTCCAGTAAACGCTGGCTGCCAACAAAGACGGATTTCTCATCCATCTTTGCCCGCGCGCCTTTGCCGGCAATGGCCCTGAAGCTGGTAATGGGCAAGAGTTGCACGTTACGGCGGTTAGCCTCAGCCACGATCGCTTGCGCCAGGGGATGTTCGCTGCCGCTTTCCACGCTGGCCACCAACTGTAGTAGTTTTTCTTCAGGGTAACTGGGGTCCAGGCTTACCATATCGGTAAGCGCGGGTTCCCCTTTAGTTAGAGTGCCTGTCTTGTCCAACAAAATGGTATCCAAGGACCCAGCCTCTTCAAGGCTTTCGCTATCCTTCACCAAAATGCCCAGCTCTGCGCCCCGACCCGTGCCCACCATCACGGCGGTTGGCGTAGCCAGGCCCATGGCGCAGGGGCAGGCAATGACCAGTACTGCCACGGTGTTAATGATCGCGCGAGCAAGGGGGGTCAGCTCCGAATTTGCTGGCATAGGCACCAGGAAAAACCACACCAAAAACGTAACCAGAGCAATGCCAATCACAATCGGCACGAAGACGGCAGAAATTTTGTCTGCCAGGTTTTGAATTGGGGCTTTGCTGGCTTGAGCGTTTTCAACCAGCTGGATGATCTGCGATAGGACGGTGTCTTTACCGATCTTATTGGCCGTCAAGATCAGGCGTCCGTCCTTATTGAGGGTAGCGCCGTAGACTGCCGAGCCAAGTTCCTTGTGAACGGGCAGTGACTCACCGGTGAGCATGGATTCATCCACGCTGGACTCACCCTGGGCAACGATACCATCCACAGGGATTTTCTCACCTGGCCGCACTACCAGTACATCGCCAACTTCAACCTCATCGACGTTGATTTCACTTTCAACCCCGTCCCGGATAATAGTGGCCTTTTTTGGACGTAAAAACAGTAATTTCCGGATGGCTTCGCTGGCTCCGCCCTTGGCTTTGGCTTCAAGATACTTGCCCAGCCGCACCAGGGTGATGATGGTAGCCGAGGTTTCAAAGTAAGTATGCCCGGGGAAAATCTTGAGCAAGACCAGGATTGAGTAGAAATATGCTACCGATGTGCCCAGCGAAACCAGCAGGTCCATGTTGGCGGAGCCATTTTTTACCGATTTCCAGGCGTTGATGTAGAAGGAGCGCCCAACAATAAACTGCACCGGAGTCGCCAGGGCAAAAAGCAGCCAGGGCAGCCAGGGGGCGTGGGCCAGGAACATGGGCAAGAGCCCAAAATCGTGGCCCATCGAAAGCAAGAAAAGCGGAATGGTGAAAATGAGCCCGATGGTCAGCAGCTTGCGTTGGTGGGCGATTTCGTTGGCTCTGGCAGCCGCCTCAGGGTCTTCTACACTTTCGCCACTTAACTCAACCAGTTTAAAACCGTTCTTACGCACCGCCTGGCGCAACTCGTTCTGGCTGACGATGGTGGGCACGTAGCGCACGGTCAGTTTACCGTTGGTCGGGTTGACCTGCGCGTAGATAACGCCCTCAATTTGGTTAAGCGCTTTTTCCAACGTCAGGGCGTCATTGGGGTCAACAGAGCCTTCCAATTGTAGGCTGGCATCACCCACAGCCACTTCGTAGCCGGCATCCTGAATGTGCTTTACCAGGTCTGTCACAGCAGCCTTATCCGGGTCAAAACGCACGGTTGCCCGCTCGGACGAGAGGTTTACCTGAGCTTCCTGCACGCCATCGGTTTTAGTAAGACTTTTCTCAACTGTGGCAACACAGTTGGCGCAGGTCATCCCCAAAATTGGGAGCGTGACCTGATGTTGGTTCTCCATACTACCCTTAGTCTTCGAGTGCCGCGGGATAGCCGATTTCGGCTAATTTTTCGCGGATGAGTTCTTCGGTGGTAGGTGAGTCAAATTCGACCTCAACGGCCTTGTTGTCCAGATCGCTTTCGACGACTTCCACGCCTTCCAGCGCGACTAAACTGTTTTTAATGCGCATGATGCAGTGATTGCAGTGCATTGCGGGTATTTTGTAGCTAATGGTCTTCATTGTGTCTTCCTTTCGGTTATCATTAATTGACAAATCAATTAATACCATTTTAGTATGAATTTATTAAACGTTTGTATGAGACAACTGAATTTTATCAAAGGCGTCGTTCTGGATATGGATGGCACGTTCTACATGGGCGGGCACTTACTTCCGGGCAGCCTGGAATTACTGGCATACCTCAACGAGCAAGGTGTCCAATTCAGCTTCTTGACAAATAACTCCACCAAAAGTCTGGCTGATTATCAGGATAAACTACTTGGAATGGGAGTAAGGCAGACAGATTGTCGGGTTTACACCTCCGGTGAAGCGACCATTCAATATTTGCAGAAACACTATCCAGGTAAACGCGTGAACCTGATGGGCACGCGTAGCCTGGCAAATAGCTTTTTGGAAGCCGGCATTGCCCTGGATGATGTAAATCCTGAAGTGTTGGTGTTGGGCTACGATACAGAAAACACCTATGCAAAGCTGGCTGAATTTTGCTTGCATCTGCGCAAGGGTTTACCGTATATCGCCACCCATCCCGACATCAATTATCCTGACCCGCGTGGTTACTTGCCCGATGCCGGGGCATTTATCGCCCTCATCCAAGCCTCTACTGGGAAGCTACCAGACGCTGTGATCGGTAAACCATCAGCAGAGATCCTTTTGCAATTGACGCGCAAGTGGGGGCTTAAACCCACAGAGGTTTTGATGGTTGGGGACCGGCTTTACACGGATATGCAACTAGCCCAAAATGCCGGCACGTTAAGCGCCCTGGTGCTTACCGGTGAGGCCAAACTGGAAGATTTGGAAAATTCCGCAATCCAACCGAATTTGGTCTGCTCGGATCTGGCTGGGCTGCTTGAATTGTTGAAGAAAGCAAAACAAGAACTGGAGGGTTCATGATCAATTTTGGAGGTTTATTTGGTCTGATTAGCGCGATATGTATCGTTTTCCTGGCTTTGCGGATGGTCGTAAAAATAGTTTTGAATTTGCCAGGGATGAGCCTTAAGAATGTACCGGCTGGTCTCAAGAAACCGATTCAATTTATCAACAAATATCATCGTCTGGTAGGGATTGTAGCCGTTACAGCGGTAATCGCGCATTTTGTTCTGCAGTATCAGAAACTTGGTTTTATCCCAACTGGCGGTCTCTTGGCTGGCGTGGCTATGCTTCTGCAAGCTGGTGCTGGTATGGCCTTGAAAGCCCAGAAGGACAAAGAAAAGCGCAAGCGCTTTGTTGTTGCTCACACCTTCTGGGGCGCGGCTCTGATTCTGGCAGTGCTCAACCATCGCCTTAAGGTATTCTAAAGCATCTGCTTCTGCGTAGTTTGTTCCTTTCACTCTGCAGCCATTGTTTGTGAAGGAAGTTATTACCTGAAAAAGGGATTTCACTTTTGGCTAAGCTGCACAAATTCATCATTTGATGGGCTACTTGCATAAATCAGTGTATTAGCAAATACTCAAACAAATAGTACCCGGAAATTGTTTTCCCGGGTACTATTTTCATCTACCTTTTGGAGAAGTTTATGCGGAAGGCAAGTCCTGATTACCTTCTGCTGCTTCGTTTTGTGGCTGAACGCCTGGTGCGGGTGCAATTGGAGTCACTGGAAACATGTAAGCAGGAACGTTTCCATTCTGTTTGCCTTTTAACTGGCGGAAGGTGACCACGAAGATGCCGTGCACCAGGGTATTCACCACCATGCCTATGAGAATAATGCAAAGCACTGCCATCCCCATTAAGATCCCGCCGACGATCCAACACGCGGCGGAGATCGTGCCGCCGCTGGCCAGGGTGATGATCCAGGGCAGAGATGCCAGGCCCAGCGGGATCAAGCTTCCGATCACCGCGGCAAAGTTGATCAGAACAACAATGAGCATCACGACCAGGATCGGCCCAATATTCTTGCTGACCACTTCCCAGCCGCGTTTGATGGCTGCAAAGATATCAAGATCTTCGTCCACAAGCGCGATGCTTGCGTGCGCGACCAGTGACTGGATCAACCAGTTGATTGGAATGATCAGCAGGGCAAGTGGTAGCAATAGCAGCAGGATTGTGCCTAACGAGATGACTGTCAGAAACAGAACCGTCAGCAAGATCGCAATGCCAATCCCGAAGCCGGCAACACCAATGAACAGGCGCAGTAAGAGCAGACGCCAGTAGTGAGGCTTCATGCCCTGCCAAATCTCTTTGAATGTCAGCCGACTGCCTGTAGGTCTGTCTTCGGCCATCAACAAGCCTTTGATCAAGCCGGCCCGCCCGGCTGTACTGGTAAAGAGTCCAATCACACAGAGCGTCAGGACAACCGCGAAGGCACCAACGCCGATCCAAATCCATACCTCCTCGGGTATTGACCTAAACCAATTTTCTATACCATTTGACCAGGGGTGATTACCAGACAGACGATTCCAGAAGGGATCCTGCCTACTGCCCCTTGAGCCGCCCATGGTATAGGATGATGTGCCTGTAACGTTACCGATAATTGACCCGGCAAAAAGGGCAAACAGCCACAAGATTTTATGCTTCCAAACATATTGCCATGCTTTAGATACAACTGCTGTATAGTTCATAGGTCCTCCAAATTTTATGCATAAATATATTGGAACAGATTGCTGAAACCTTGGCCATAGATAATATGCGGTCTTATCAATGAATCTGGACTGTCTTTATCATAAGCCTAAAATCCAAGGTGGGCGCAAAATTACAGCTTGGAATCTACTAAAGTTTTTAGTTTGATTTTTGAGGAATTAAATAAAAAGAGGCGACGATGGGATTCGGACCCATGATGAGGGTTTTGCAGACCCTTGCCTTACTACTTGGCCACGTCGCCTTAATAAAAAACTGATATCTACCGGTATCAGTTTGTTAGAGCGGGCGATGAGGCTCGAACTCACGACCTCCTCCTTGGCAAGGAGGCGTTCTACCAATTGAACTACACCCGCATTTCACTTCCAACCGTTTTCCCGGTCAGGAGATGGGATTTTAGCATAAGGGTTGGCAATTGTCAATTACAAAAACCCCACTTAGTGACAAGGAAAATTGCTCTCCAAATCGTATAAGCC
>CAYMNM010000109.1:0-3094 GCA_964391795.1 uncultured Anaerolineaceae bacterium
AATCTGCATCCAACCCAAAAATTATTCAGGAAATTTTCCAGCACCACATGGAGACATTTCAAGAAGAGTAATTTTGATGATTAGCATCCATACTGGTGCCTAACAAACATTCTCGAATTCATCCCAAACAATAGGAAAGGGTTAATGAGATTTGTGTTCTTGAGTCCAACACCAGACAATTGATAATTACAGTTTTCCTGTTGTTCTAAACATCAGAAATAACAGCCAGATTCTCAAATCCTTTTATAATTGAGAAGCTAACCTTAACCAACGTAATCCTCAAGGAGGAGCATCATGAAGAAGGTTTTAGTTGTCCTCGTCAGTATCATCCTAATTTCCACCCTGCTTGTAGCCTGTACGCAAACCGGTCCAGCTTCCGTGTTGGACAAGGTCAAGAAAGACGGCAAGATCATGGTCGGCACTTCAGCCGACTATCCGCCGTATGAATTTGTGGATAGTACCGGCCAGAAAGCCGGTTTTGACATCGAGCTGATGGAAGAAATTGGCAAGAAAATGGGCGTCACGGTCGAATGGGTCGACATGCCCTTTGATAGCCTGATCGCGGCTGTAAAAGAAGGTAAGATTGACGTTTCCATCTCATGCTTCAACTACAGCGAAGAGCGTGCCAAAGAAGTTGGCTTTAGCAAGGAATATTTCGTTTCTGAAGATTCTTTCATTGCTAACAAGGACTTCACTGGCAAGATTGAAAAACCGGAAGATGTTGCCGCCTACAAACTTGGTGTACAGTCCGGTACCGTGCAAGACACATGGATCAAAGAAAACTTAGTCGACACCAACCTGATCAAGGAAGAAAATGTGCAGCTATACGAACGTGTTGACCAGGCTGCCCTGGACCTTGAAGCGGGCCGCATTGACATCCTGATGGCCGACTACGTACCTGCCAAAGCCCTGCTCAAAGCCCACGAAGGTTTCCAGATGCTTTACCACGAAGCCATTGCTTCCGCCGGCCCCATCAACATCGTATTACCGCTCAATGACGCAGTAATCAAGGCAGAAATCGATAAAGCCATCGATGCCCTTCAGGCTGATGGTGTCATTGATCAGTTGGCAGCAAAATATTTTGGTGAATAGGTCTCAAGACCCAATCCTGGCAGGCTTGCTCAATAAAGCCTGCCAGCAAATAGGGTAATGCTTTGGACCTTAGTGTTTTTCTAAGCTACATCGCCTCAGGCACGCTTTATACCCTGGGGGCATCTCTGATTGCCCTGCCTGCAGGTTTGCTTTTAGGTCTGCTTTTTGCCCTGCTTTATCTCTATGGTGGCAAGGTTCTTTCCAATGTAATGGCAGTCTATAGCACAGTCATGCGTGGTATACCACCGATCGTTCTGCTTTTTGTACTGTATTTTGTGGTCTCGGGCAGCGTGAATCTTTCGCCTTTTTTGGCCGGGTCCATATCATTGGGAATCATCAGTAGCGCTTACCAGATGGAAATTATCCGTGGGGCTCTCCAATCCGTCAGCGGAGGTCAATTAATGGCCGCCCGGGCTATCGGCCTCACCCACTCCCAAGCCATCCAGGAAATTCTACTGCCCCAGGCTCTGCGTATTGCCTTGCCCTCGTGGTCAAACGAAGCTGCCATCGTCATCAAGGATTCCTCCCTGATTTATGCCCTGGGTGTGCCCGAAATTTTGCGCCGCGCCCAACTTATCAGCGCCAGTACACAGCAGCCCTTCCTGGCCTACGCCGCTGCCGCGCTTATCTACTTTGCCCTGGTCTTTATCACCACCCGCCTGCTTGGCAGGTTGGAGCAAAAACTGGCGATCCCAGCCAACCCTTAAGGGAGCCCTCATGACTGAACCCATTTTGCGCATCCACAATCTGACCAAAAAATATGGTGACAAGGTCATTTTTCATAACATAGACCTGCAGGTTGACTCTGGAGATACAGTGGTCATCATCGGTCCCAGCGGCACCGGCAAGAGCACCTTGCTGCGCTGCATCAACCTGCTCACCCGCCCAAACGAAGGTCAGATTTTTTTGTGCGGTGGGGAAATTACGGCCAAAGGCGTCAATGAAGATCACGTTCGGCAGCGTTGCGGTATGGTGTTCCAAAACTTTCTGCTCTTCAATCACTTGACTGCACTCGAAAACGTCAAACTCGGGCTCACCAAGGTTCGGCATATGAAAGCTGAGGAAGCTGAGGCAAAAGCCATTGGTCAACTCAAGCGCGTTGGACTGTCTGACCATATGGATAAATACCCCGGCCAGCTTTCTGGTGGCCAGCAACAGCGTGTGGGCATTGCCCGCGCCTTGGCTATGGATCCGGAAATCATGCTCTTTGATGAGCCCACGTCCGCCCTGGACCCGGAGCTCATAGGCGAAGTGCTTGAGGTCATGCGTGACCTTTCAAAAAGTGGCATGACCATGATCGTTGTCACCCACGAGATGGGCTTTGCGCGTGAAGTTGCTGACAGCATCATCTTTATGGAAAGGGGTAGCATTGTGGAAGAAGGTTCCCCCGAAGAGCTCTTCGAACATGCCCACTTCCCACGTACGCGTGAATTTCTGGGGAAGATCTCCGAGCTCTATGGCAAGAAGGAGAAAAAAGCCGAATGAGCGCCTGGATCAGCCTCTTTCAGCGTTATTGGCCTGACTTTATCAAGGGTGCGGGTGTTACGCTGGAATTGACCTTCGTCGGCCTGCTAATTGGTTTCGTGCTGGGCTTGCTTCTCGCGCTGGGCAAAGTTTACGGCGCTAAGTGGCTTCGGCGCCTTTGTACAGCCTATGTTGAGGTATTCCGAGGCACCCCCCTGCTGGTACAACTTTTTCTTATTTACTACGGTTTGCCTTCCCTGGGGGTGACCCTCAATCAAAGCACGGCTGCCTACGCCGCCTTGGGGCTCAATAGCGCGGCATATCAAGCCGAATATCTGCGTGGGGCGATTGTAGCGATAGGTGAGTCGCAGATGATGGCCGGCCGCTCAATCGGCCTGTCGCGCTGGCAGACCATTGTTCAAATCATCCTCCCTCAAGCTCTGCGCATGGCCTTGCCAGCCTGGTCAAATGAGCCCATCTCACTGCTAAAAACCACTGGTGTGGTCTTTTTAATTGCCGTGCAGGACCTGATGGCCAA
>CAYMNM010000109.1:3194-6681 GCA_964391795.1 uncultured Anaerolineaceae bacterium
AGTTGACATCCGACTCACTTGCGTTTATCTTTAACAGGCGTTGGGCGGGCTCGGTGCGGCGAAATTCGCCGAACCCCGTCAGGTCCGAGAGGAAGCAGCGGTAAGACGAACTCTTCGGGTGTTACCGAATTACCTGCCCAGCGCATTTTCTATGAACGCAAACACTCCTTCCGATACACCGCCCGTCTGTGACTACACAGATTCCGACTACCAGCAAAGCTTCTGGGAGGCGGGTAATCGCCGCTACGAAGACGCGGTGGAAGAAATTGCCATCAAACGCCTGCTCAATCGCGGTGGAATACTGCTGATCGAGTTAGGGGCGGGCGCTGGCCGCAACACTGAGCGTTATACCGGCTTTGACCGGGTCGTTTTGGTCGACTACTCACGCACCCAATTGCTGCAAGCCAGGGAACGCCTGGGCGAGACTCAAAAATATGTATATGTCGCCGCCGACATATACAAACTGCCCTTCATGACCGGTCTCTTTGATGGTGCAACCATGATCCGCACCCTGCACCACTTCGCGGATGTGCCGGCTACCTTCCGCGAGATTCGCCGGGTAATGGCCGAGCATGGCCTCTTTCTCCTGGAGTTTGCCAATAAGCGCAACCTTAAAGCGATTGCGCGTTACCTCCTGCGCAAACAGGCTTGGAACCCCTTTGACCTTCAGCCAGTGGAATTTGTTAAACTCAATTATGATTTTCACCCGCGTTATATCTGGTCGCAGTTAGCGGTTTCCGGTTTTGCGGTTGAAGACCGCCTGGCAGTATCATGGTTCCGGGCTGACTGGTTCAAGCGCCATATCAAGCATGAATCGCTCGTCAAATTGGATGCCGCCCTGCAGTTCGTTGGGCGCTTCTCCAATACCACCCCCAGTGTCTTTACGCGCCTAAATGCTCAAGGCAGCAGCCCCAAGCCCGGTCTCGGGCAATTTTTTGCCTGCCCAGCCTGTGGATGCGCTTTACCGGAAAGCCAGGCCTCCCTCGCTTGCCCACAATGCGGCCATCAATGGGAATACAAAGACGGCATCTACGAATTCCGCCTCAACCCCTCTTGAAACAAAAATAATCAACCTGCTGGAGCTGTTTTGGCTAGCCTGTCTTCGCGCCAATGCCAGAAGTAATACATCAGTACGGCAATGGAATAGGTTGCGATCGTAATCAGAAATGGACCGCTGAAGCCACTTCGAATCTGCAGCCAGCCGCTTAACATCGGGCTGAGCGCCCAGCCAAAGTTATGAGACATGCTGGTAAGTGAAGCCACCATCGCTCGCGATTCCCCGGGAACCTTTTCCATTACATAGGTCGAATAGACCGGGTTGGACATATTCATCAGGGTAGCCCGCACGTAGTAAGCTACGATTACCGGTACCAGAAATGGAGAAAAACCCAGCAAAACCAGGAATGGGATGGAAAGTCCCTGGCTGATGACCACAATCTGGATCTTGCCTACACGGTCCGCAAGAGCCGGGGCAACCATCAGCCCAAAACCCATTGCTAACGCGCCCCAAGCAAACACAGTTCCAATAGCGGCATCGCTTTGCCCATGCGCAGTTCGGAAAAAGACATTCATGAAAGGCATGATCATTCCTGCCCCAATGGATGTAATCAAGAGCGGTAGAATAAGCCGCGAAAGACCTTTTGGATTATGCATGAAGTAATCCAGCTTGAAGATGGATCGGCCGCTGGAAGGTACGTATTTGTTGCTGATAAAGAGAAACGGGATAATGGAGAGGGCTGACCCCACGCAGATGAGCGCCATGGTGGCAGAGTAGGCACGCGTTGTTGTGCTGGCCACACTGAGCATGCCGCCAAACCAGGCAGGGAGATAACCACCCACCCATTCACCGATTGACATGGCAGTCATGTTGATTCCGGAGGCGACGCTGAAAAGATACGTGCGTTCGTAATCTGAGCTATTCTCCATCAGGAAAGGCCCCATCCCCACTGCTGAAAGTGTTTGAGCCATGCCAATCAAGGCATTCATCACCTTAAAGAGGACAAGACCAGGAAAAATCAGCATCAAGGCAATGGCAACCCCAATCAACAAGTTGCCAGTAATAAAAGCATTGCGTTTTCCTATCCGGTTGACAAACAACGCAGCCGGAACTGCGGCAATCAGGGCAGTTGCGCTGCGAAAAGAAACCAGCGTGCCCAGCACTTCTTCGTTGAATCCCAGGCTGAGAACATAGAAATTGAATAGTAACTGAAAAATCCCCATGACAATACCGAGAATGATGCTGCCGGTAAGGTAGAGACGGGCATTTTGAGTGAAAGCGGAGATGTGTTCCCTATATGTACAAAAAAAAGAGGCCTTGGGTGCCTCCAATATTTTTGTATCTTGTTCTGGTGTTGCAGCCAATCAATCACCCCGGACAAAATTGTGCAATAGATCTTGCAAGGAATCAAAACCTTCAAAGCGCGTGGCGTATTGGCGTTCACCTTCAGGATTAAAATTGATCTGCACCAAGCCGGCTACACGCAATTCAGTCAGATGCCTTGTCACAGTCGGCGGTCGCAAGCGTAATGAGCGCGAAAGTTGAGCCGCAGTTTGGGGGGTTTGGGCAAGCGTGCGCAGGATGCGCAGACGGGTTGCATCTGCCAGGGCGCTCAAGCCGGAAATCAGGTAGTCAGGAATGGTGTCGCCCGGAATCAGCGCCATTTCATCTGGCCTGGCGCCAAAAACCAAGATGACCTCATTTTCGTTGGGGTAATCGTAAAAGAGGTAGGGTGTTCCCCAGAAAGATGGCGTCAGGTAGATCTTGGAGAGGTTTTCCACGTGAATATAGCGCACACCTGCCGACAGCTCCTCAAGCATGGCTGAAAGCGGTAAGGACCCCGCGCGCATCTGGGCGTGAGAAAGAGATTGTTTGAGGGTTGGCAGGATGCGGAGTTCTTCTTCTTTAAAAAACACTTCATAATACGCTTTGAGTGCCTTCAAGTAGGCGGTACCAAACTTTTCGCGATCTTCCCAGAGTTTATGCAATGCCTCAAGGAAACCAATGGTAACCTCGCGGGAATTTTCTACATAGTGGTCGGTAATAATTTCCCGTTGCTCGTGGCTCCACTTAGTGCCTTTGACCGTAGAACGTAAGGCTTCCTTAAAAGCTCCCGGAGTACGTCCACTGAAAAAGATTGTATCCAGCACTCTGGAAGGAGGTAATTTTTCGAGTGCATTGATGGCTGTCAACGCGTCTTTTGGTTTTGGCAGGCTATGGATGAAAGCCAGTGGATTGGTGATGACCGTATTAGCCATCTCAAGTACTTTTCGGTGCTCAGGTGGTAGTTTTGCGCGTACACTTTGAGCCCATGAAGGGCGTACGCCATAATCTTCTGGTTCATGCAAAACAACCAGACTTATAAAAAAGTCGTAAGCCGTGCCAATTTCCCAGTTGAGTCTCGAAGTAGTTTCTTGCATGGCTAATCCCTGGTTAACAGGTAATTAATTATAAGGGGCAAAGACTTAATGTCAACTCACTGAAGCGGTT
>CAYMNM010000110.1:0-6635 GCA_964391795.1 uncultured Anaerolineaceae bacterium
CAAAATCGGCCTTCTTTCAGGATTTCCTGGAGAACGGGCGCGGATCCAAATACGCCGACCTTTTCATCACCCTCGACAAATTCTGGCCGGATGGTCAGCCGGTAAAAGATGATATCGACAAGATGTTCCTTCGACGTGCGCAGCCCTTCTCTGAGTTCCAAATCAAAAGCACTGGTCAAACCGAAAGGGTCTGGACAACCTTCGGCAAAACCAACCCTTCAGAGCAGATTGACCTCGACGTAAACTCGCAGCAGACCAGAGACATGCTGATCAAATTCATGCAGAACTTCAGCGAAAACGGAGTCAAGATTGTGCGCCTCGACGCGGTCGGTTACGTCATCAAGAAGCGCGGCACTTCCTGCTTCTTCGTTGAGCCCGAAATTTTCCAATTCCTGGGATGGATCTCGGGGCCTGGCCCAGCAAGGCTACTGGATCTACGATTTCATCCTGCCTTACACCATCCTGGAGGCTTTCATTACCCAAAGCAGCGGCAAGCTGCTGGAGTATCTCAAAACACGGCCCCATAATCAATTCACTATGCTGGATTGTCACGATGGCATCCCCATCAAGCCCGACCTGAATGGTCGCTATTCATCGGAGGACGCCAGAAAGGTGACTGAAGTTTGCCAGTCACGAGGAGGAAATTTTAGCCGCATCCTCTCGGAAGAACATAAAGACCCCGACGGCTTTGACGTACATCAGATTCGCGGCACCATCTATTCCCTGATGGGCCGTGATGACGCGGCTTACTTCGCCGCCAGGGCCATTCAGCTCTTTACCCCGGGCATCCCACAGATCTACTATGTGGGTTTACTCGCTGGCGAAAATGATGAGGCCTCCACCCTACGCACCGGCGAAGGGCGCGAAATAAACCGCCACAACTACACGCTAGATGAAATTGATGAGCAGGTCAAAAAACCGGTCGTGGCTAAACTGCTCAGGCTGATCCAGCTCAGAAATACACATTCGGCCTTTGATGGTCAATTCACGGTCAACCCAAGCGGCAACCAGCAAATCTCTCTAAGCTGGCAGAATAATGGTCAGGGTGCCACGTTATTTGTTGATCTTGCGGCCAATACTTCTAAAATCACCTATTCCGACCCGGCTTCGGGTAAGGAATTGGTTTTTGAATAACCCACGTAGAAGGTAGCTTCACCTTCGGGGAAAAAACTAAAATAAGAGGAAACCATGCCACTAACCTTTGATCTCACTTTTGATGAGTTGTTGACCTACCAGGGGATCAACCCCCGACCGGCTGATTTTGACGCCTATTGGGATTCTGCCTTGAAAGAGATGCGGGCAATCGACCCAAAACTTGAGCTAATTCCCGCCGACTTCCAGGCTGATGGCTGCAAGTGCTTTGACCTTTACTTCACCGGCGTTCAGGGGGCTCGCGTGCACGCCAAATATCTACGGCCAACTAACGTCAAGGAGCCCCACCCCGCAGTGCTCATGTTCCATGGCTACACCTGCAGCTCAGGGGATTGGCAGGATAAACTCAGTTACGTCTCACAGGGCTTTTCCGTTGCGGCTTTGGACGCCCGCGGGCAGGGTGGCCTTTCCGAGGATGTTGGCGGGGTGATGGGCAACACCCATCACGGGCAGATCATCCGCGGCCTGGATGAGGCTGTGGCTGGTGCACCTCATAAACTCTTATTCCGCCAGATTTTCCTGGATACCGCGCAGTTGGCTAAGATCGTCATGGAAATGGCCGAAGTCGACCCCGAGCGGGTGGGCGCAATGGGAGCGAGCCAGGGAGGTGCCCTCACCGTGGCTTGCGCGGCCCTGGAACCAAGGATTAAACGCGCCGCTCCAGTTTACCCATTCCTGAGCGATTACAAACGGGTTTGGTCGATGGACCAGGCCAAGGATGCGTACTCAGAACTGCAGGAGTATTTCCGCCTCTTTGACCCGCAGCATAAACAGGAAGATAAGATATTTGAGACCCTGGGCTATATTGACATCCAAAATTTGGCCCCGCGCATTCAGGCGGAGGTTCTGTGGGCGATCGGCCTGATGGACACCATCTGCCCACCCTCTTCCCAGTTTGCGGCCTATAATAAGCTGCGTTGCCCCAAAAGCATGAAGATTTTCCCGGATTTTACCCACGAGAACCTGCCGGGCTTCCCAGACCTGAGCTTCCAATTCATGCTTGCGTTGTGATCTCAGGTGTTTTTAGCATAAGGTTGACCCCCCTTGCCCGTCATTTTTTGGGGTAGCAGTTCGGTAAATTGTAAGCCAAATACGCAGACACGGAAGCCTAACAAAGCCTCCGTGTCTGTTTTTCATTCTAAAGGTCATATGAGCCTATCTAAGAATTAAGGGTAAAAATATCAAATTTTCCTGTACCACCTGCACAACTTGTATCAGCTCGAGCGTCGGGATGTTGTAGACATCTGAGTAAGGCATGAAACTGGCTGTGATATCGTGGGAACCTTCGGCAAGCGTTGACAACAAGCAGGTCACCGGGTAATCTCCTATGTCCTCAATATTCTGGTTCAGATCAAGGTATGAACAGTCTTCGTTTAGGTTACCATCGATATAAAACGTAACCGCACCAATTGGAGGTATCGGGCCATAACTCGGGTCCGTTGCACTGCCGCATGCGCTGATAGTGAATGTGACTGGGTCGCCCAGCAATGAGGGGTTGGATGAAGAGGTGAAGCTGAATACGCCATCTGTGGTGACCAGAATGCGGTAATATTTTTTACCGACTGCCTGGTTTACGTCCTTAGCTTCAATTTCAACGGTAGTAGAACCAGCCGCAGTTGGTGTGCCCGAGAGCAAACCAGTTTCGCTAAAGCTCAGGCCATCCGGCAAAGTACCCCAGGAAATTTTGTAGGTGTAGGGTCCTTCACCTCCACTGGCAATGATTTGTTGGTTGATTGGTTGTCCGAGTTGGACTGAAGACAGTTCAATCGGAGTTAGGATGATGTTTGGATAATAGTAGCCAATGTTCATTGAAAAACTATTTTCGGTTAAGAAGGTTCTTGGCAATTCTGTCGTGCGTTGAAAGCCAGGCTCTTCATCTGCCGAGATGCAGTAGTCATATCCCGCGGTTATTTCATTGAAGCCATAACTACTCCAGTAATCAAGCGTAGTAGTTTTTTCAACCGTTCCGTCGCAACTCTGGTCAAGATTGATGGTCCAAGCTGTCCCAAGCCCAATCTCGCCACCTTCCCACACTTCATTCTCATTCTGGTCTCTAAACAGGGTACCAGCGATATTAAAATAGATAGGATCCACAGTGAAATCAGAGCTGTCATTCGCAGAGTTATAGTAATCTGTAAGATCCGTCGAGGGGGTGTAGGTTCCTGAGACTGTGTGGCTGCCTACCTCAAGCTGCACGGAAGTAACCCCTTCACAGAAGTAGTATCCATTCACATAGGGCACATTCTGACATTCCGTAATCGGATCCCCATCAACAGAAAAGGAAACAGTTCCGCTTAAGAAGATACCAGAACCCGGTCCGGTCACCACACTCACATTTGCCCCAAGGTTGAATAGCCCGTGCCAATAGATTGGTATCGAAGTTAGTACATCCATCGTTGGCGTGCCTTTTATAACCACAAAATCGTAGGCGCGGGAGGCCGTAATAGAATTCCCATCCACAACTTGGATTGTGATCGGATAGGTACCCGGCAAGGCTCCTGTTCCTTGTGGTAGGCCTGAGAGCAAACCACTGCTGCTGAGGGTTATACCGCTTGGGAGTGTGCCATTTGATAACGAGAAGGTATAAGGTGCCGTCCCTCCCTCAGCCGTAAGTTGTTGGCTGTATTGTTTTGTGTACTCTGCAGATGGTAAATCAGGGCCAATGGTGATGCCTTCAACCGTCACCGTGAACTGTGCTGAACCAGTATTGCCTGCCGCGTCTGTTGCTGAGCAGGTTACCGTGTTCGTTCCTATAGGGAAGGTTGAACCAGAGGAAGGAACACAAGTGGGCGTTAGTGTGCCATCGACATCATCCGTAGCGGAAGCTGAAAATGTGACCACCGCACCGCTTGCATCGGTGGCGGGGACTATGATTTCAGATGGAACATTCACAACTGGTAGCGTTTGATCAACGTAAAGGGCCCCAAATATGCGAAGGGCTAGGTTCAATTGTGAATTGTTATACCAGTCTCCGTTCCACCAGTGCGCTGCTAGATTCACACCTACATTTGCAGAATCCTCGTAAGACAAAACGAAATCAGAACCACTTGAACCATAGATTGACACCCAGTAATGGCTCGCATTAAGGAGAACCGAGTCCCCCAGTATGAGGCTGTGACGGTAAGTACAGTAAGCTTTTGAGCAAATCGAAGAATCCTCTGCTACGCCGGTGGAGGTCATAGTGATGGTGGTAAAAAGTGGATCCCCAACAGGTTTGTTGTAACCGCTGTCATCTACGTTGTTTGCATAAAACTTGATGTTGATTTCAACAGGCCCTTGAACACTGCTCCAAAAATCAATTTGTCCGATCGTTATCTTGTCTGTTAATTCAAAGTCATCCGCAAAAATCCAGTTACCCTCAAAGGAGGCTACTTGATAATCTCCTCCTGGTAATTGCTCTAACAGAAGATCATAAAGGCTGGATGCTGGGCTGGCTAATGCGGTCGCATTCTGCATCAAACCCATCAACAATATGAGTACAATTAAGATTCTAATTAGTCGTTTCATTTTTCTCTCCTATATCCAGCAACTTCGTGGGTCTAGCGATCATCAAACTAAAAAAGACACTCCGCATTGTTTTCACACGCTGAAGTCACTCCCAGTCTTTTTCTTTGGGCTCGCCAAGGCCTTCACCAGATTCTGCATGCTCCGCCGGGGCAGAGACCAAGCTGGCCAAATCTTTTGCAGAAAGTACCCGGGTGAGTTGGCCTGAGAGCACAAGCGCGTCATCGCTTGAGGGGTCCACTCCAATCAACAACAAACCCGGTTGTTCGCGCAGAAGCGCAAGGTCCAAAGCAGTATTTGGGTCACTGCGATCAAAGATGACCGCCTGGGGGCCAAGCTCATCAAGGCTTTGCCGGACAGTTGAGTTTTGCGGATCCACACAAATAACTTTCAGGCCCTCTTCAGCTTTTAAGCTGGCCGCAATGCCAGCCATGCTGAGGGTATTCCCATAAACAATCACCCGCGTTCGCTTATCCAAACAGTCCCTCGCTCATCTGGAATCCCTTGGATTCCCACTTTTATCTTAGTGAGAAATCCGGGTAAAGAGAACGTACGAAGGTACAGTCGGGACGAATAAAAAGTACAGTCCCTGAACCAAAAGACTGTACTTTTATGTAATTCGCTTGGAAAAGCCCTCAAGCTTGGGCTAAGTGATCGGACAAGGTGCTTCCAGACTACTCTTCAGGCACATCAGGCCGGGTCAAGCCCATCCGGGCAGCATACGCGATCACCTGGGCGCGGTTCTGCAGGTGTAAGTGATCCAAAATTTCGGCCATATGGTACTTGACCGTGCGTTCACTGATGCAGATCGTCTCAGCCACTTGTTTATAGGTTTGCCCTTTCGCGATCAGGGTCAGAATCTGCATTTGCCGAGGAGACAGTGCTGCTTTTAAAGAGTCTTCACACCGCATACCACCAAGTTCAATATCGGGTTCGGGTTGGCCTCCAGGTTGGGCGGCTTGCCGGGCAAACTCATCGAGGACCTTTTCTGCAAGGCCGGGCGAGAATGGTGGGTGGCCGGCCTGCAGTTCCGCCAGGTAATTAAAAAACTCATTTGCCTGGAGGCTTTTAAGCAAATATCCGGAAGCGCCGCTTTTCACCGCTTCAAACAAATCCTGCTCATCCTCCGACATGGTCAACATGACGATCTTCACCTGCGGCATATTGGCCTTGATCAGGCGGGTGGCAGCCACCCCGTCACAGCGCGGCATATGGATGTCCATCAGGATTACATCCGGCTTTACTCGCCGCGCCAGAGCCAGCGCCTCGAAGCCATCCCGTGCCTGGCCCACCACCTGGATTCCCGCCGAAGCCAGCAGATTGCTAAGCCCTTCCTGAAATAAGGCATGGTCATCGACGAGCAGTACGCGCAGTCCATGGGGCTCAGCCATTTTGGTACTTCTCCTTTATCGGAACCCGCACCTTCACCTGGGTGCCTTGCCCAGGAACGGAATTCACGCTTAGAACGCCCCCAATCTCCTCAGCGCGTTCATGCATCACCCTCAAGCCAAAATGCTCACCCGGTGCTTCAGGGTGCGCGTTTGGGTCAAACCCAGTTCCATCATCACTAAGGGTGACGTTGACCCAGCCTGGCACAATTGCGAATTTGACCTCAACATGTCTGGCACTTGCGTGCTTGCGGACGTTGGAGAGCGCTTCCTGCAGGATGCTCAGAAGCTGGGTCTCCACTTGTGGATCCAGGCCAGCCACCTCCGATCCCTCAGGCTTAATCAACTTCGTCTCGATGCCATAATTCTTCTCATACTGTGCCAGATAGTCTTCCAGGGTTGGAAAAAGCCCGTGTTCTGGAAGGGTGAGGCGCAAACCCGTGATCGATTCGCGAACATCCACGTCCGCTTCTTGTGCCGCCTCAACCAATCGGGTAACTAACGCGTCAGCGCTTGGGATGTCTCCCTGGCTTAGTGACCGGTGAACAGCCTGCCCCTGAGCGCTAACAAACGCGATCACCTGTCCCAGGT
>CAYMNM010000111.1:0-6575 GCA_964391795.1 uncultured Anaerolineaceae bacterium
GTTACCAATGGCTTCCACGACATTCTCGTAGATATTAAAGTATGGCAAAATGCCAATCAGGTCCATTGAATCCTTGACGTTTGCGTTCACGCCAGCCAAAGTCAATTCAGAATTGGCTTTCTTGAGTTCCTTTTGAGCGCGGATAATCGTCCACCAACCTGCGGATGAAACGAAATCGATATCGGACATATCCAGAACGATACTCTTATTGGAAGGAATTAAGTCGGTGAGCGCTTTTTCAAGATCGGGTGAAGTGGCACTGTCAATGCGGCCGAGGCCCTTGACGACGGTACAACGTTTATAATCTGTTTTTTTGAATTCCATAGGTTCCTCGTCTCTCTTGTCTGACAATAACCGAATTATAACAATAATTCTTCTCGTTCCAATCAGATTGTCACAAGAAGTGGATAATGTATAATATGCCACGATGAAATACCATATTTGGACAGAAGGCTGCCAAATGAACGTGGCCGATTCAGCTCGCCTGGCACGCGCGCTAAACCAGCTTCAATACGAAGAAACCAACCAGATTGATGATGCTGATTTAATCGTTCTAAATACCTGCGTAGTGCGTCAGAGCGCGGAAGACAAAGCGCTTGGCAGACTAAATTCCATAAAGCCGCTAAAACTCAGGAATCCCAGACTAGTCATTGCCCTTATGGGCTGTCTGATTGGCGTACATGGCAACCCTGCCATTCAAAAACGTTATCCATGGGTGGACGTTTTTTCCGCTCCATCGGATCCAAAACCGATTTTGGACTTTCTGGAGATAAATCATGCCCATGCAACAGCAAGTGCCTGGCGTGAGAATGTGGATGCCGTTCTGGATGAAGAGTTTGGCCTAAGCGCCAACTCAGCCGGACGTGAAGTATCAGAAAATTTACCGATCGTTTTGGGCTGTTCACACGCCTGTGCCTATTGCGTCATCCCTGCCCGTCGGGGCCGCGAAGTCAGCCGGGATGCCAAAAAAATCCTCAATGAAGCTCGCACTATGGTCGCGGAGGGTGTCAGGGAAATTGTTTTATTAGGGCAAATTGTGGACCGCTATGGGCTGGATAAAGAGGGTAGCCCGCTTCTGCCTGAACTGATGGAAGAAATGGCCACCATTCCTGGTTTGCTGCGCTTGCGCTTCCTCACTTCGCATCCCAATTGGATGAGCGACGAGCTGATTGATACAGTTGCCCGGGTGCCCAAGATTATGCCGCACATCGAGGTGCCCATCCAAGCCGGAGATGACCAAATTCTTGTAGAAATGCGCCGTGGGTACACACAAGCCCAGTATCGGGATTTGGTTGCCAAACTTCGGCAGCGCATCCCGGGGGTTTCCATTGCTACGGACATCATTGTTGGCTTCCCAGGTGAAAGCGAAGCCGCTTTCATGAAGACCTACGAACTGTTGGATGAACTGAAGCTGGATGTTGCGCACCTGGCGCGCTACTCCCCCCGCCCAAACACTTACTCCCAGCGCTTCCTTGAAGATGATGTGCCCGCGGATGAAAAGATGCGGCGATTCCGCGTTTTAGAGACTCTGCAGGAGGGCATCACCGCGCGGCTCAACCAGGCCTATCTAGGGCAAGAAGTGCCGGTGCTGTTCGAGGGAAAATCTAAAAATCGTTGGCGTGGGCGCACCACCACCAATCGCCTGGTTTTCGTGGAAAATGAGGCCGACCTGCGCGGGCAGGAAGTTCCGGTGAAGATCAACTGGACCGGGCCCTGGACCTTGCTTGGGGAATTGGCGTAATAAGAAATTCGGAATCGATACCAGATTAAAAACAACAGAAAAACGCATTTCTGCGCTTCATAAGCATAGATTTACCAAAGATCTTTCGCTCGGTGGAACTTGACATACTTTATTATCGTTGCAAGCCTCTTTTGCGACTGCTTGCCCTCGTCCTTCGGGCTTGGCACGCAAGCAGTCGTCGCGCGCTTCTCGCAGTTATACCGTTTTTTCCTCATACTGGCACAAGTCGATGACTGGGCAGCGGGGGCATTCAGGCTTGCGAGCATGACAAATCTGACGACCAAGATCAATCAGGTTCAAGTGCAAGGGACCAAAATCCTTTGGCTCCCCAATTTCTAAAAAGTAATCGTGCGTCTTTTCAACGTTGAACCCCTGCGGACGCAGACCGATCCGTCCACTTACCCGATAAACGTGCGTATCCACGGGGAAAGCAGGCATACCCAGGGAAAAAACCATCACAATGGCCGCCGTTTTGCGCCCAACCCCTTTCAATTTCAGCAGCCAATCGCGGGCTTCGTCTGGGGTTGTCTCCTTCAACCAATCAAGGTCAATTTCCCCGCGTTCCTCAAATATTTTCTGCAGCGCGTTTTGAATAGCCGGACCTTTTTGATTCGCCAGGCCAGCAATAGCAATGACCTGCTGTAACTCCGTGGGTTCAGCCTGTAAAACCGCCATCCAATCCGGGTATCGCGCAAGCAGCGCTTGAAACGCCTTATCCCGGTTGATATCGTTGGTATTTTGCGAGAGGATTGTGCAGATAAGTTCATCCACTGCAGGCATTTGTAAATGCCAGGTGGGCACGCCAAAATATCCAGCCAGGCGTTCGCCGACGAGTTTTAAGCGTTGGCGGTGTTCTGCTTTGAGAGCATTATCATCTGAGTTAAGATGTGGCATCTAATTCCAACGGACTCGAATCTTCCGAACAGGGCGAATCTCACCGACTTCCAGACCCCGCCAATTTTTGAGGATTGGATCGCTAAATTCTTTAAAAGCGTCGGATGCCATTTCTTTTTCAAACCCGAAGGCTTTCATTAGGGCAACCGTGAGGCAGTGAGTTGCACGTCGTGTTGGGTCGCCATCCGCTATCTTGAACGCAATGCCTATGCCTCTTGAGCGGGCATGGATAGCCCCGGGCAGGATACCAATCATTTGGTAACCTTCAGCACCCCCTTTGCAGATGACTTTACCTTCCATAACTTCCATTAATGCCGTATCCAGACGGTGCGGTCCGGCAACCATGAATGGGTGTTGGGCCATAGCGTTTGTAATTTTTCGGCAAGCTTCTTCGCGTTCACTACCAACATTATCCGGATCACAAAGACGTGCCACGGCAGAAGCAAAATTGCAAAGGGGAAGCGCATAAACCGGAGCACTGCACCCATCTGTTCCTAGAACAAGTTCTCTGGAGGGTGTGCCGCTCATTTCTGCCATGGCTTTGCGGATGCTCTTTTGAACTGAGTGTTCGGGGTCCAGGTAATCATTCAGTGAAAGATCGCGCAGTTTGGCGGCCGCCAACATGCCGGTGTGTTTACCTGAGCAATTATGACGGTAAGGCGTTGGTTCTTCGCCACGTAGTTTCATGGCATCAGCCGTATCTTTTTCCGGCCAATGGGTACCGCATTGCAAGTTACCCTCATGCAAGCCAACTTTGGCATGGATGGCTTTAAGCACTTCCACATGGCGGTCGGTGCCAGCATGTGAGGCACACATAATGGCCAACTCTTCGTTTGTTAACTTAAAGAATTCCAGTCCACCGCGTTCTACGAAGGGTAGTATTTGGAAAGGTTTCATGGAAGATCGTGGGAAAGTAACCAGCTTTGGGTCGGCATGAGAGGCTAATAATGTGCCGGCAGAATCCACGATTGCCAACGCGCCAAAATGCAGACATTCCACAATCCCACCCCGGGTCAACTCTACCAGGGGAGTGTATCCTTTAATCTTCTTCATAATTGCCTTTCTCAGCGTCCGATCTGTTCAAAATAAGTGCTTAAGCCCCAACGTAAACGGTTGAAATATAGCTCGCTTTCATTGGGGGTTAACTCAAATTTTTTCATGATTTTTGGAATAAGGGCATGATACTCGTCGATTACCGATTTTTTTGCATCTAAAGGTTCGATGAGCGTGTGGATAAAAGCAATCAGCTTCGCCATCTTTTGGACATCATTGGCTTCCACAATACCGCTGCGGGATGACACGATCCGGTAATTTTCGAATTGTTTTCCCTGCAGGTACTTCAAGTCTTCTTCCCAGATGGATAGGTTGGCATATGCCAGGAACGGGCTTTGATTGACCACCACGCTATCACCCACAAATATAACCTTCTCCTGCGGGATTCTCACCCAGGTTCCAGCATGGTTCGAGCCTGCTCGATGTTCAAAAAGGATCTCCAGGTTTCCCAGTGCCAGGGCCAAATCAGTTTGGTAAAGTATCTCTGGCGGAACCCAGCGCGAGGTCGGGGTTTCATGCATATCCAAAAAGGTAAGTTGTTCATCCTGCGATTTCGCGGTGGTCTTTACCCTGCCAGTAGTCGCAGCGTGACTTTGGGTGATGGTAATTGAATCTGAACCTTTGGTACTCAGCACACGGTCATAGTTAGTATCTAACAGCACCTGGAAACACAGCAAATTATGGTTTTTCTCGCCAGCTAAGCGGAAAAATGGCAAATCCTGGGGGTGGAAATTGGCATCAATTTGCAAACAGGCAAAATCGTAGTGGATCAAACCCACATACAAGCCGATTCCATTTCTTTCAATGGAAATATAAGGTGAAATTGCTTCCATCAGTTCCTCCACAAGTAATTAGAGGCTATTATGCCAAAAGCCTTATAGCAATTCAAGTTTCTAAGGTTCGCAGATTGGGATTGCTTGGCCGGCTTTGCGAGCATCCAGCTGCATCCCAAAATATGGGCTGGGGTCCAGAGTGTTGCCAATCTTTAATTCATTGAGGTAATTACCATCACCGTCATCCCTGACAATCGAAAAATGCAGATGCACACCGGTTGGTGCTGCAGGGTTACCTGAGTAGTTTCCCATCTTGCCAATTAGTTCCCCTTGAATTACAGGAACTTCAAAACTGCCTTCAGGGAACTTGGCGTCAATCAGCGAATTACCTTGCGCATCCGCAAGGTGGGTCATGTAGAGCCAGATTTGCCTTTCAGGCTGCAAGGGGTCTTCGGGAACGCGGATGATAACGGTTGACTTCCAACCTGGTTGACGGGTTAAAAAGCCATCATAGGCAGCATAAACTTCTGTTACACCAGCCTCTTTACCTGAGAAGATATCCAGACCCTGGTGCGCAACTAAAAATTTGAAGCTGTCATGCCAAAGAAAGCCCATGAATCCATCAGAAGGATAAGTAAAGGGAGCGCCTTGACAACGGGTCTTCGCAGGGATGACCCAATTTGCAAACTGCTCAGGATTCCTTAAAAACTCGATAACCATTGGGATGCGCCCACCCCAACGGCTTTTGATAAAGATGAACCCAAATACCAAACAGACTAAAACTACTATTCCGAAGATTAAACATACTACTTTTTTCACTGCAGGAATTTTACAACCTTTTTCAAGAACCCGTTTTTCCATTTTAGGCGCGATTATTGCAACCATTCTATTGAACGGCAGACTTCTGTCTTAATTTCTTGCATGGCAACCGTTGCCTGAATGGAGACCTATGAACAAAAAATCGTTTTTATTCATCACCCTGATCGTCATACTTCTGGCCTCGACGATCTTTACACCCGCCGCGGCCAAGGTGGAGAAGATTCCACAGGTCAGCTTCCTTGATGTGTCGAAGGGCGAAAGTGTCACCATTGTGACCAACTACATGCCAGAAAACACCGATATTATCGCCTATATGGGCGAATTGGATTCCAAAGGTGAAGATGGAATTGTCGTAGGCCAGATGAACACGGGCAAAGGTGGTTCTTTCTCGGCTACGTTGCCTATCCCGGCGGAATTGAAAGATCGGGAATACATAGTGGTACGGCTGGTTGCCCCCAAGCAATGGTACTGCTACAACACCTTCCAGAACGACCCGAACGGCACCACGCCCGTGCCTTCCAGCAAACCCAGCGGAACCCCTGAGCCCGAAGAACCTGAGTACACGGTTACCACGGTCAGCGGAAAACCTTATAAGGGTTATCCCATCTTTGCTGTTAAATCAGTGGATCCGGGCAAAACAGTGACGGTCATTACCGATAATTTCCCACCCGGCCTCGATTTTGTGGCCTTGATTGGCAAACTGGGCAAGAATGGCGAGGATGGAACGGCAGTAGGCCAATTCAATTCAGGTGAAGGCGGCGCTTTTGAAGCCACCTTCGACATCCCAGCGGCCTTTAAGGATTATGACGCCCTGGCCATTCGGCTGGTAGCACCCAAACAGTACTTCGCCTACAACTGGTTCGATAACAGTGGTACTGGTATTAGCTCTGCGCCGGTTACCAGCACAGAAGTGACTGCTACGCCTACTCCAACCACAAGTGCTACTGAACCCACCCCCGCACCAACCGTGGACGCAAACGCCTTCGTACCTAAACCTGGCGGCCCGAGGATTCAAATTCTGAGTGTTGTAGCCGGTCAGACCATTAAAGTGAAGGCCACCAACTTACATTCCAACCTGGAATATACCTTCTCAATGGGGCCTTTCGGTGAGGTCGATGCCAAGGGTAAAGAAGCGGGCAAATTCACTTCGGATAATACCGGAGAAGCAGATTTGACCCTGACCATCCCTGAAGAATTCAAGAACCTGAGTTTGATTTCCATCCTTATGGAATCGAGCAAGAGTTATGCTTTCAACTTCTTCTACAACGTCACTACGGCTGAATAAAACAACTGAA
>CAYMNM010000112.1:0-6306 GCA_964391795.1 uncultured Anaerolineaceae bacterium
CCTTTGCACCTGGCTATTGGACTGATAACGCTTGGTGGATTGGCGTTTGTGAATACCTGGGATTTCCCCTTTTATCTTCTTCTTATTGCGTGTAGCTTAGTATATTTCACATATATTCAAAACGGTTGGCAAGGTCGTTTTTGGCAATTATTGAAATTTGGACTTGGTTTGGGAGTAGGCAGCATTCTTCTTTATTTTCCTTTCTTCTTGAGCTTTAGCTCTCAGGCGGGGGGGATTTTACCGAGTTTTGGGTTCTTTACAGCAGGAAAGTACTTTTGGGTGATGTTTGGCCCACTCTTGCTGCCCATAGTGGCGTATCTCTTTCACTGTTTGATAAAGAGATTTGATCTCAAAGCGGTTGTTAAATCCTTACTGATTTCGATAACAATATGTGTTGTTGGCCTTATCTTTACAATAGGTGGTGGCTACCTTGTTCTCAGTATTGAAGCGATCGGTCAGCCTTTGCTCATGCGCCTTGGTGCAAGTTCTGCCCAACAAGCATTGGAATTAGCCGTCAAAGCCAGATTAACAGACCCCTGGACTCTGATCAGTATTGGTGGCCTGCTCTTCTTGGTTCTATCACTTTTGTTGGGGACAAAGCATCTATCCGGAAACCGGCAATCAACTGAGGTCGAATCAGAGCTAAAACCACGGCCTGAAGTTTTTTTGCTTTTCGTCGTCATATTGGGCACAATGTTTGTGGCTATCCCTGAATTTATCTTCCTGCGCGACCAATTCGCTAATCGGATGAACACCATCTTTAAATTCTATTTTCAGGCCTGGATTCTGTGGTCGTTGGCAGCATCCTACGCAACAATTAAATTAATAAGAAATGCAGGCCGGCCAAACCTATTTATCAATATTTGCGTAGGCCTTGTATCCTTGATTGGAATTGTAGTTTTTTTCCTGGGTATGTACCGGAATGATGCTATCTATAACAGCTTCAATCAGAATTTGGGCCCCTTGGGTAGCAGTCCGATCGATTACCTTGTTTTGGGAATCCCATGCATTTTTCTATTGGTAATTGTCATAAATCTTTTTTTACGGCAAAGGACAGTATCTGTATCGGCAGTGGTGGTTTTTGGTCTGCTTGCTGGCCTTATTTACCCTGTAGTACAGACCTGGCAAAAAACCAACGCCTTCTCCACAGGTTCTTCGCCATCTTTGGACGGCATGAAGTCTGTATTGCAATCTGACGAAATTGCATCTATCAGATGGTTGAGAGAGGCTCCGCTTGGGGTTTTAGCCGAGGCTAACAACGGTGGACAATATTCCACATTCAATTATGCTTCAACGTTCAGCGGTATGCCCTCTGTGCTTGGTTGGGTGGGGCACGAATCGCAATGGCGGGGAGGTGATGTTGAAATGGGCACCCGTTTCAAGGACCTTGAAGTTCTTTTTTCGACTTCAGATTGGGATCGAACGGCCGAGATCCTCGCGCGCTATAATATCCGCTATGTGTATGTCGGACCGCTTGAAGCCAGCAATTACAAACTTGATGCTCGAAAATTCAGCGAACATCTTAGCTTGGCGTTTGAATCTGGATCAGTTAAGATTTACGAAAATTTGTTTGCAGGAAACTGATAAATGGAAAGTCCACGTTCCGTAGAAAAACCTTTTCTCTTCCCTGTCTTATTGCTGATATTTGGATTTGCTTTATTCCTACGGCTAACTGAAGCCTCATTGGTCCCTTTTACCCGTGCAGATGCAGATTTGGCGTGGCAAGCCCTTGAAATCAGCCGCCAAGAAAACAGTGGTACATCCCCGATTGCTTTGTACACAGGGCTTACCGGGCTCATGTTTTGGTTAAGTTCCGCAAATAACTTTTTTGCCAGACTACTTCCCGCTGTCTTTGGGGCTTCCTTAACCCTGATTCCTTACGCGCTTCTAAAACAAAAAAATTCGTACATAGTCCTTGGTTTGTCCTTGCTGTTGGCATTAGACCCGATCTTGCTTGTTTACTCCCGGCAAATTAATGGTCCCATTTTGGCAATCAGTTCCCTGGCTTGGTCTTTTGTCTTTTTAATTCAACAAAAACAAGTGAGTTCAGGCATAGCGTTTGGTTTAGCGGTACTTTCTGGGAAATACTTTTGGCTTGCTGCCATCTTAATAGGGATCTATTTGATTAGTTCCAAGTTTTCACAAAAACAGAATTTCATTGAGAAATATCGATCTGGATTTACTCCCGATAAATCTTTTTTTATCAGTGCATTTTTAAGTATGGCTTTGGTTTCGAGTTCTTTCCTACTTAATCCTCCCGGTTTGACAGGCATTGCTTCAGGGTTGGTTGATCTATTTCGAAGGTCTCCTCAACTGTCACACCCTTGGTTTCTTCCATTTTTCTTTTTATTAAGCTTCAGCCTTTATCTGATCTTCCCCTTCTTCCGGGCAATATTTCGGGAGAACTCCCATAGCTGGAAATTCAGTATCGGTTATCTCATCGGCTTGCTTGTGCTTAGCATGGTATTACATAACCAGCTGCCTGGAATTTTTGTGTTTGTGGAGGTCTTCTTACTTCTCACCATTGTTGGCCAGACGACTTCCTCAAAAATAGAGCTTCCTTCTGTAAGCTTAGTAAGCCTTATTTCTTATATCTTTTTCCTGGTCATCATGGTTTTTTCCATCCTAAGTTTTAGTCAATTCACCCGCAAGTTGTTGTCAGAGTTTAGTTTTGTCACGGATTTACTGCCGGTTTTGCTGGCATTAGGGCTTCTTATCATCAGTTACATCCTCATCGGCCTCGGATGGGGGTTCTCAGAGGTTAAGCCCGCCGTACAGGCAGTAATCCTATCTGTATTTACTCTTATTTCATTAAGTTTTACCTTCTCCCAAACCTGGAATCAGGCAACCGTAACTCAACTTCTATTCAGTAGTTCAGAAATCTTGTACCCCGATAATCCTAACAATAGAGAACTGGCGGTTTTTACCGCTAATAATGCGATTAATCCTGACATCGATAAATTCAGAATCGAGAATGCCTTTTCAAAAGGAGATTATTGGGAATTCAAGGATTACGCAAATTCAAAAAAGGTTTCTGATTTGCCAGCATTTATTGTAAATGACAGTGTGAATGACGCAGGATTGATGACAGGTTACAGAGGAACTTTAATTACTTACGCAAGGCGCATGAACCTTTCTGATAAGGCTTTTTCTGAATTGTTGAGCATGATCACGACAAATACACTACCAGTGGTGGATATCAAAAAAACGCTTTGGATAAATTCCGCTTTATTTCCGGGAGGGAAATGAAAAAGACAAAACAAGAAATGGTTATAGCAATTGATGGTCCAGCCGCTGTCGGAAAAACCTCCGTAGGCCAGAAACTTGCAGAAAAGTTAGGTTTTGTCTGTTTTGATACTGGAATCATGTACCGGGCTATCACCTACGCAGTAATTCAAACAGGACTGGATTATCGGGATGAGGCATGTGTAAGTAATCTGGCCTGGAAAATAGAAATTGATATATTACCTTCTTCGGTTGATGATGGTCGGATGAACGATGTTCTGATTGATGGTCAAGATGTAACCTGGCAAATTCGCAAACCGGAAGTCAATCGCCTTGTCTCTGAGGTTTCAGCTTACCCGGAAGTTCGCGAGGCAATGACAATACAACAACGCAAAATCGCGGCAAAAGGATCGATGGTGATGTTGGGGCGAGATATTGGGTCTGTTGTTCTCCCTGATGCACCATGCAAAATCTATATGGATGCTTCGCAGGAAGTGCGGGCTGAACGTCGATTTGCCGAAGAGCAAGCCGTTAAGCGTGACATCACGTACGAACAAGTATTGGATTCGATACGGCATCGTGATGAATTGGATAGCAATCGAAAAACAGCTCCCTTGATTATTCCTGAAGATGCTTTGGTCATTAACACAGATTTTCTCAGTATCGACGGAGTGGTAGAAGAAATTTTCAGTTATTATCAGATGTGTGTAAATAAAATCAAAGTGACAAAGAAGAACGGGGAGAGGCGGAATTCTTAATGCAACTAAGCTGGGGCCAGTCAATGGTTTTGGTCGTTTCTGCGCTGATATGCCTATTCAGCATTAGAAAGTTGCAGGTTAAACCCAGCCGACCCAAGCTTCACAACTGGCTTTTGCTAATTTTTCTTTGCTTTAGTGCCTTCTTGCTAAACCGCTACATCTACCTTGTGATCACTATCCCGGCCATTCCTGCTTCGTTTGACTCCAACCCAGTATTTTTCTCACTTGCCGGAAGTATTCCCGCCATTCTTACACTCGGTCTTGTCGGGCTCTTACCCTCGTTATTTGTTGGCCTGATTGCTGGTTTTTCGCAAATGGCGTTTAATGGACAGAACATCTTTGCGATCATTGTGCAATGGGCTTTTGTCTTATTGCTTGCCCAGAAATTTACCAAACCTGAAGAACGTGGGAATCGTTCTGGACTAACCTTCCGTTTTACATTAAGTTTTTTTGAATTATTTCCAGTAATTTTTCTAGGTCAGCTATTTCTGCAGTTGCTCGAACAAAACGGATACTTGTTTCCATTAATCCAATTCAGTATTAACCACTGGATTTCAATCCTCCCCAGCCTAATAATTTCAATTCTTTCAATCCACGCGCTAAATATGTTTTCTAACTTAGCCTGGTTACCTTCCAAATTTGTCCGTACGACTGGTTCTCGGAAAGCAGTGGTTGATTATGCAACCCGCACCATTGACGCTCTCGCCAGAGGGCAATTGGATATGCCTGCTTCCATCCAAGTTACTTCATTACAAGAAGAAGTCTTGCTATCCAAAATTATGGATCTGCGAGATGAACTGGCTTTAAGACAAGACCTTGTTAACAAGGCCTTGTCAGTTCAGATTGAAGACGAAAGCCGGGAAAATCGAATTGCAGCGATACAAAGCCTATTGGAAACAACCTTGGCATACGGGGCTGATTCCTCCCGATTTGTGATTTACAAAACCAATGCATCCGAAAATGCCATACTACTAAAAGATAAATATTTCGTGGGCTCGAAAAGTGAGCTTTTTGCACCGATGGACGCGATACTAATAAATCGGCTTGAACTTGGTGAGAGACTTATGCTTACTGACCTAAAAGCCAAACAATATTTTGGCATTAATGAAGATTTTCTGATGCCAAAATCACTGCTTGCTAAAACCTATGAAATCTCTCAAAAAGAAATCGCTCTGTTTTGGGTAGGCTTTCAGGAAAATCACGTTTTTAACAGCCGTGAAAGTGGTTTCTATGAAGCCGTTGGGCAACGAGCCTCAAGCCTATTACGGAACGTTGAAAACTTGAACCTGGTAACAGATCAGGGAGCCTGGCTGATCAGTGCGATAGATGCTTTGCCTCAGGCTCATTTCATACTCAACACGACGAATAAATTGGTATTTGCTAATCAAAATGGAAATGCCCTCTTAGAAGCGTATGAAGGACTCTTTTCATCATCGGCCGGTGGCAGTGAGAGCGTGGAATTTGTCAGTTTTGCCTACCAGAATTCTTCTGTACCATCGTCTCTCAGTTTTAGGTTGGCAGGTAACCTTTACCAGGCAAATTACTTTCCAATTATGGCCGGTAAGGAGCAGCTTGGGAAAGTTATCCAAATTATCAGCGCTTCAGACATCTCAGAGACCGACCAACAAAAGGTTCAATTCCTGACTAATATAAGCCACGACTTGCAGGCACCGTTAAAGTTGATGCGTGGCTACTTGTTATTGCTGCAAAACCTCGGTGAATTAATACCTGAACAACAGAAATATCTCGAAAAGATTCATGCCAATGTTGATAACATGGATATCCTGACGCATAAACTTTTAAGCCTTGAGCAACTGGATGCCAGACAGTCGCTGAGCTTTGACACGGTGGATCTTCGTAAAGTAATTGATGACGTTTTATCGGTACTGGCGTTACAAGCAAACCAGAAAAAGTTGCAATTACGTACTGATTATTCAGGGCTAAAATCGGACTTCATTACAGCCGATCAGGTCTTGTTTCAAGAAGCCATTTTTAACATAATCGACAACGCTATAAAATTTAGCAACCACAATGCCGCTATAGACATTACTGTATTCAAAGATGACGATTTTGCCTACATTCAAGTGCGCGACTATGGCAAGGGTATCAGCCTTATGGACAGAGAAAAAATTTTCAACCGCTTTTATCGGGTTGAAGAGGGCGAAGGTTTTTCAATGCGTGGCCAGGGGTTGGGGCTCTCGATTGCCCGGGAAGTGGCTGAAAAACATGGTGGTAGAATTGAGCTGCAGAGTAAGCTGGGTGAGGGAAGTACCTTTACCGTTGTCATGCCTCTACGAAACTCTATTTTAATCAACTAATTTTC
>CAYMNM010000113.1:0-2696 GCA_964391795.1 uncultured Anaerolineaceae bacterium
CAGAAGCATTCCCCCTATTTATTCGGTTGTCCAGGCCGAAGTGTAAATCCCGCACCACATTATTCCTAACTGAAAGCCAGGAGATAATGTGGACCTAATCAGGCTTGAAGCCTGTTTAAGCCAGAGCTGTCCAGTTGACATGTTCACTAAATTATATAGCATTGTGACAAAATTGGTATGGTTTCTCACAAGAATTTCATAAATGTGACACATTTTCTCAAACAATTGAGATTATTTCATTAAGAAACGCATTCTACGCCGGGTTTAACGTACTTACAGTGGCAAGATAACGCTCCAAGAGAATAATTTTTGGAGGTATTGACCCATCTGATTGAAACCAAGCTACTCATCCATAAAAAAACACGCCGTTCACACGGCGTGTTTCAGAATTAAGCCACTGAATTATTCTTCGATTTTGATGGCTTCGGATGGGCAATCGGCGGCAGCCTGACGGCAAAGCTCCTGATACTCTTCGGGGATCGGATCCAACAATACTTCAGCGTAGGGTTCGTTCGCGAGACTGAAAACTTCGGGGCAAATGCCTTCGCAGACGCCACAGCCAATGCACAGGTCTTGATCAACAATAACTTTCATTTCACTTCCTTTTTCTTTTGTGTTAATCTCAGCAGACACAGAGTCTGCTGCTTTTTCAACTTCATCAAGCTCGAGAGCAGTTTCAAGCTCTTGAGGCTCTGCTGTTTCAGACTCAGTTGGCATTTCTGCCTCCTCGTCTTCTTCCACAAGGATTGCCTCAACAGGACAATCTTTACTGGTCTGCCTTACTTCATCCTTGAGTTTCTTAGGCACCTCCTCAACGGTCACTTCAGCAGTTGTTCCATTCTCGAGGGTAAAGACCTCAGGAACAGCGCCTTCACAAACACCGCAACCAATACAAAGATCCTGGTCAACTTTTACTTTCATAAGACACCTCGGGTAAACACTTTTGGTTCACCCGGCAAGAAGTATATCACGCTGCTCTTCTATTTCGACCAATATTATATACGGTGTTGGCAGGATGCTGGCTTTTGCTGCACAAATTCGGTTTGCACTATAATTCTCATGAATAATTCTACGGGAGAGAGAGAATGATCTACCACATCACAAAAAATAATCTTTGGGAAATGGCACAAGGTACCGGTCAATACTTACCTGCAGAATTTGATCGGGATGGTTTTATCCACGTTTCAGAATGGTATCAGCTGCAACGGACTGCAAACACCTTTTACCCAGGCCAGTCAGATCTCATTGTTTTGGAAATCGAGACCCAGGGCACTGAACTACCGGTGGTCTACGAGAATCTGGATGGCGGCACTGAGCTTTTTCCGCATATTTATGGCCCGCTGCCCATTACAGCTGTGGCAGATACCTTTACTTTCGATAAAGACGAGTGCGGACGATGGCAACTGCCGGTGCACAAAGAGCGGCATTCGCACCCCGGCCCAACACTTATTCCCCTTGGAACAGCTGGTAAACTATACCGCTCGAGTATGCCCTATAGCAGCATGTTTGACCCGGAAGATAAAATTTTCGCTGCCTACAAGAAGCTTGGGGTTGAAGTTGTTGTCGTTTTGAACGAAATTAGCGAAATCCAGCGTTACACAGGTAAAGACCTTATCAGTTACTATCAGGCCAACGGCATGCAGGTCATTCATTCCCCAATAATTGATTTTACAGCCCCCCAACCCGGCGTTTGGAACGAAGCAATAAAAGAGGTTGAAGATTTGCTGCAATCGGGTAAGACCCTGGCAATGCATTGCCACGCTGGCATCGGCCGCACGGGCATGTTCATCGCTTGCCTGGCGCAGGACGTGTTGGGTCTTCAGGGCGAGGATTCGATTGCCTGGGCTCGCAATTTCATCCCCTCGGCTGTCGAAACTGAGTATCAACGTCAATTTGTGCTTGAATATCAGGCTAACAAAGCTTGAGGCAAAGAAACTGGCGCATGATTTTGCCCTGATAGGGCAAACTTTGAGCGCAATTAGTTGCGAAAAAAATATGCTTAAGCTCTCTGATGTTGCAAATTTTTGCCTTTTGATATGTTATGATATTTGAAGTTTCGGGTTCTGAAGAAGCAGAGTGAAAAATGACAAAAACACTACTTTTAATGCGTCACGGTAAATCAAGCTGGAAAGAAAAAGGCCTGGCTGACGAAAAGCGCCCTTTGAAGAAACGCGGCGAAGAAGCGGCTGAAATGATTGGCAAAACCCTGAAAATAAACCAAATTGTGCCTGATTTAATCCTTTCCTCCCCTGCCAAACGCGCGCGGAGCACCGCTGAAATTGTGGCCAAAGAATCCAACTTTTCGCACAAAGTGGAATTGGTTGACTCATTTTACATGGGCGAACCCAGCGATTTTGTGGCCCGCCTCAAGAAAGTTCCAAAGGATGTTAAACGGGTGATGGTGGTTGGGCACAACCCCGGCCTTGAAGCATTTTTGCAAATGCTGGATGGGCACATCAACGCCATGCCCACCGGGTCTTTAGCCATCATCAAACTAAATCTGCAGGATTGGGATGAATTTTCAACCGAATCTCAAGGCAGCATCACTGCGTTTTGGGACCCCGAGCAAAAAGAAGCCAAGAAAAGTAAGAAATAGACTTTGATAGAGGATAAAAGCAGCTTTAGAGCTGCTTTTTTGTTTTTTTAATAATGGATGGCAGAGATTAATTCGTCGGGTTGCGGTCCGTAAGATTTAG
>CAYMNM010000113.1:2796-6295 GCA_964391795.1 uncultured Anaerolineaceae bacterium
TTTTAATAATGGATGGCAGAGATTAATTCGTCGGGTTGCGGTCCGTAAGATTTAGATGATTCCAACAAACACGGTCCCTCCACACCGACCTACAAGTGCAAGATGGAAAACCTTAAGGGCCACAGCGGGCAGGCACTGGGACCTGCCCCTACCATAAGGGCAAACAGAATTTGTTGGGTTGCGGTCCGTAAGATTTAGATGATTCCAAGAGACACGGTCCCTCCACACCGACCTACAAGTGCAAGATAGAAGAAACTTTATTCAGGGCACGAAAGTGAGAGACTCAGGAGCCAGAAACACTAAAAAGCAAATGGGATTTTAAGTTGTTTCCAGGTAGCGCAGGTCGCGCCAGATGAGCAAACCTTTTTGCAGGTCTTCTACCCGATCCAGGTAGATTGAAGTCTGCAGGCAGCTGAACTCTGCCATCGTGAAAGCGTGCAATGCCAGGCGGTTCCAACCCGGGCGCACTTCTTCTGGTTGCAGATAACCAAAGCGCAACAGATTATCACTCACTTCCTGGATAATTTCCTGCTGTTTGGATTGGGCCTTGGCTGAAAGGTTGGCCAGCAACATCTGACGGTCTTTATCGCCGGAATAACTGAAGACTGTCGTGAGGATCGAAATGCCTTTCGTCCAAAGGATCAGGTGATCGCCCTCGGTGCGGTGCTGAAATTCTGTATCCAGGCGTAATTGCCATTGCTTGGTGATATCAACGGTGTAGATGGTCATAACGGGTCAGGCTTCTCCGGTTCCAAAGCGTTCTTGCCACAGAACGGTGAAGCGTTCGTAGGTTTGCTCAAGGGTCTCGGGCAGTACACGGGTTTGGCCGATCACTGAGACAAAGTTGGCATCCCCCGCCCAACGCGGAACGACGTGCAAGTGCAGATGTTCAGCTATCCCAGCCCCGGCCGAAGCGCCTACATTCATGCCAATGTTGAAACCCTGGGGCTTATAGAGGGTTTTGAGCACTTCAACAACCCGTGAGGCCAGGAAGATCAGTTCTGATTGCGTTTCGGGAACCAGGTCTTCAAGGTTTTGAGCGTGCACATAAGGCACTACCATGGCATGCCCGGAGGTGTAAGGGTATTTATTGAGGATGATGAAGCAGCGCTCGCCCCTGTAAAGCACCAGGTTTTCGGGGCTGTCAGCCCCCATCGAAACGACATCGCAAAAAACACAGGCCTTAGGCTCTGAGACTTTACCGAGGTAAGGCATGCGCCAGGGGGTGTAGATTTGTTCCATGCCCTCTATTTTATCCGAGAAATGCTGGTTATGATTTAGAATTCATTGACAGGGCCCCCAGCCCCAGTTTACTATCAAAACAATCGAGGAAAAATGCCCTCTGAAGCCTTCAACAATCTGGCAGATGAAACAAAGAAAATATTGGTTGACGTACTCATCGACCACTACGCGGAACACCCCGCCACCCCGCCAACGCTTGAGTTTCTCGGTCAGGCTTCAGGCATGGAAGCCGCGGGTTTGGCCGAAATATTCCCAAGCCCTGAAGACTTCTTTGCCCCTGTTCAGGAAAGCCTGCATGCCACCAAGTTGGAGATGGTCAGCAATATGACCCGCCCTGCCAACAGCCTGGACACTTTTGCCTATATGCGCTGGACCGTGCAAATGACAGTGCTGTTTGAGCTCAAACACCCCAAGCTAGCTAAGATCGAGCGTGACCACCGGGTTTCTTACCTTCCGCAACTGCAGCTGCCAGCCGTAGATGACCCGATTGAGGATTCAAACCAATATAAGGATTTGATGGTTCAGGGGGTGCTGCACGATGATATTGCCTCCTGGGTGGATGTGGATATGGCGACTTTCTTGCTGACCACAGTCATCTCTGAATGCGGCCCTTACCTGGTTGAACGCATGGGCAAGAAGGCGGATTCGCTGCGAGATGGCTCAGTGGATATCGTTTATGACCCCTATGTGCAGGATCTGTTTGACAGCTTTATGGACCTTTTTGAAGCTGGTATGGCGCGCGACCCGCAAATCCGCAAGGATTATTACTCAAAATAATGCGGGGATTGTCTCCTGGCAGCAAAAATTCATCCCAGTAAGCCCTTGCTTTTGTAAGTTACATATATAATAATAGACGTAAAGTGTCAATTATTATATATGAAAAACAAATTGCTTGCACCTCTCGACGCATTACCTTACTTCACAATCGAAGCTGTGAGGCAGCTTCTTGATGCTGAACGCCTTGCCGCGGGGACTGTTCGGACCGCCCTTTATCGCTGGATGAAGTCCGGGCGAATCATCCAGATAAAGAAGGGGGTCTATATGGCCCGTCGTTTTTATGAGCTGCACCGCGCGGATGCCGATTTTGCGCCAGCGGTCAGCGCAATATTAATCCCCCAGTCGTACTTGTCGATGGAATATATTCTGCAGCGCAACGCAATTCTCTCGGAGGTCACTTACCCAATTACCGCGATCACACGTAAACAGACCCGCGTCTTTGAAAACAAACTTGGCACTTTTACTTATCGAAACATCAAAGAAGAACTGTACAAGGGGTTCACAATGTCTGAGTATGTGGGTATCCCCTTTTACCAGGCAACGGTAGCAAAGGCACTTTTTGATTATCTCTATCTGCGCTCTTTGAAAGGTATTAGGCTTTCTGATAATTATGACTTAGCAGAAGAATTGCGCCTGAACCTGGATGAATTTACCAAAAGTGACCAGCTTGAGTTTGTTGGTTTCGTTGAAACAAGCAAAAGCAAAAAGATGGTCCGGATTTTGAAAAACCTGAGGAAGAACTTATGGCGACATTAATCCAATCGATGCAAAGCCTCCTGACTCAAAAAGATCCCTTCATAGCCAATGAAACCAAGCGGGTAGTTCTGAAAGAATTCCTACAAGGCTATACCCTGGATTTTCTATTCAACCACCCGGTTTATCGCAAGTTCAATTTTTATGGTGGCACATGCCTTCACGTAATCTATGGATTAAATCGGCTCTCTGAAGATATAGACCTGGATAACAGCGATGAAGTTGATCTGAGTAATCTTGAAGCTGATTTAGTATATTTCTTCAGAACGACGGTTGGGTACCCGGATCTAACAGCCAAGAGCCAGCTGGGGGAATGGGGCATTCGGCGAACCACGTTAAAGTTCCCCGTTCTCTATCCTCTGGGCTTAACTTCTCACATCAATGAACCACTGCATCTGAAAGTGGAAGTGAGCCAGCACAAGCAAATATATGTCCAGCAAAAAACCCCAGTACTGCTTTTTGGAAGGAGTTTTGTGGCCGCGCATTTTTCGCTTGAGACCATGATGGCCGGCAAGATGCTTGCCTGCCTGGAACGCAATTTCAAAAAGGGCAAGAGTGAAAGCACGATAAAAGGACGTGATTATTACGATCTCTTGTGGTTTATGCAGCAGAAGACGCAGCCTTTGGAAGCAAAGTTAACCGGCGATGGCAACAAGGCTTATACCAAGGAAACGGCATTTTTGGAACTTGGTGAGAAAGTAAAAGAAATCAAGGTTTCGGAACTGGC
>CAYMNM010000114.1:0-6157 GCA_964391795.1 uncultured Anaerolineaceae bacterium
TGCCAGCCAGATCTACGGTCAGCCTCACAGCGTCATCTCTCAGCAGAGCTTGAGTCTGCAGGACCTGGAAGATGCTCTGTATGCTTCAAAAATCATCTCGTACGCTCAGGGCTTTATGCTGATGCGCCAGAGCGCACAGACGCATAACTGGAAGCTCAAATTTGGCGAAATTGCCTCACTTTGGCGAGAAGGCTGCATCATCCGCAGTGTTTTCCTTGGCCGAATTAAAGACGCTTTCGATTCGGATCCCAACCTCGAAAACCTGCTGGTTGCCCCTTACTTCGTGGAAGCCATCAAACGCGCCTTGCCAGGCTGGCGCCGTGTGGCCGCGACAGCCCAACTGCATGGCATCTCGATACCATGCATCAGTTCAGCTCTGGCATTCTTTGATGGTTTTACTGCCCAACGCCTGCCTGCCAACATGCTGCAAGCCCAGCGAGATTACTTTGGCGCGCACACATACGAACGCGTTGACCGCCCCGCGGGCGAGTATTTTCACACCGATTGGACTGGCGAAGGCGGCGCAACCGCTTCGACAGTCTATAAAAATTAGGAAATGGAACCGGCCATGAGCGTTGATTTTTCAGTAAAAGAAAAAGTAATCGTCATAACCGGGGCAACTGGTGTCATCTGCAGTGAGCTTGCCAAAGAGTTAGCAAACCTGGGGGCAAAGCTGGTGCTCATCAATCGCCGCGCGGAGAGCGGACAAGCCTTGCAGGCTGAAATCCGGGAAAATGGCGGCGAAGCTATTGCGCTTGCGGCGGACGTGCTGGACAAAGCCAGCCTGCTGGTAGCCCGCGAAGAAACCCTACGCCAATACGGCCGCGTGGATGTGCTCATCAACGGCGCGGGCGGTAACAAACCTGAAGCCACCACCAGCAAGACCCAATCCTTCTTTGATCTTAAACCTGAAGCTTTCAAGAACGTACTTGACCTGAACATTACAGGTGCATTCCTGACAACTCAGGTATTTGGAGAAGTATTAGTAAAACAGGGTAGAGGCTCCATCCTCAACGTGGCTTCGATGGCCTCTTACCAACCTCTGACCAATGTTCTGGCTTATAGTGCGGCTAAAGCGGCTTTAGCAAACTTCACCCAGTGGATGGCCGTGCACTTTAACGATAACTACAGCAACGATATTCGTGTCAATGCCATCGCGCCGGGCTTTTTACTGACCAATCAAAACCGTTTTCTCCTGCAAAAAGAAGACGGTTCACCCACCGAACGCGGTTACAAAGTTCTGGCAAAAACCCCGATGAAGCGTTATGGAAATGCCAGTGAAATGGTTGGGGCAGTGGTTTGGCTTTGTTCGGAGGCTTCAAGCTTTGTCAACGGAGCTGTCATTCCTATCGATGGCGGTTTCCTGGCTTCCTCTGGCGTGTAGGCATTTTAGCTGGTTCGCGCTTTGAAACAGATTGATTTTGCCCGTAGGAGAGTGAAATGAAATCTATCAAACTTTACAACAATTTGGAAGCCTCCCAACTGATCTTGGGCTTGATGCGCATCAACAAATTGACGGTTCCTGAGTTGGGTAGGCTTATTGAAACAGCCTTGGACTTGGGAATCAATATGGTTGACCTGGCGGATATCTACGGATCAGTCCACGGCGAATGCGAAGCCCTTTTTGGCCTCAGCCTCAAACGCAACCCCAGCTGGCGGCAAAAATTGATCATCCAGTCCAAATGTGCGATTGTGATGGATATTGACCGCCACACCTTTGCTTATGACTTCTCAAAGGACTACATTCTAAAATCGGTTGATGCCAGCCTCAAGCGCCTGGGGGTTGAGTGCCTGGACATTCTCTTGCTTCATCGTCCAGACGCCCTCATGGAACCAGCAGAAGTGGCCGAGGCCTTTACTGACCTGGAAGCTGCGGGCAAGGTGCGCCACTTTGGGGTAAGCAATATGAATAGTATGCAACTTGAATTGCTGCAAAGCGTTGTGAAACAACCGCTCAAGATCAATCAATTGCAGTTTGGCCCAGCCCATACCAGCATGATTGATCAAGCAATTCGTGCCAACACCGGATGGGATGGCTCAGAGAACCGTGATGGCAGCATTCTGGACTACTGCCGGCTAAAAGGTGTTACGGTTCAAGCCTGGTCGCCTTACCGCAGCTCCGCCGAACATGCATTGATTATCGACAATCCAGCCCTACCCAGGCTGAACAAAGCCCTGAGGGAAGTTGGCAAGACCCACGGAATTTCACCGATGGGAGTAGTGGCCGCCTGGATTAGCCGACACCCCGCCGGTATCCAAACTATTGCCGGTACAACCAATCGGGATAGGCTGGCAGAAATTGCTGCGGGCATGGATGCACAGCTATCACGTGAAGAGTGGTACCAGATTTATATTGCCAACGATAGGGCTTTACCCTGAACGAAAAGGAAAAGGATAACCACATATGCAGAAAGTGACACTAAATAATGGGATCGAGATGCCCCTTTTGGGATTTGGCGTGTACCAAATTGAGGATCAGGATGCTTGTGAGCAAGCCGTTTTGGATGCTTTCGAAGCTGGCTACCGCCTGATTGATACTGCCGCTCTTTATGTCAACGAGGCTGCCGTAGGCAAGGCTATCCGAAAAAGCGGACTGGCTCGCGAAGAAATATTTGTGACTACAAAATTCTGGATTCGGGATGCAGGTTATGAAAAAACCATGGCTGCATTTTCCGCCTCGCAGGAAAAACTTGGCCTGGATGTAATTGATCTCTATCTCGTCCATCAGCCTTACGGGGATTATTACGGCTCATGGAGGGCAATGCAAGAACTTTATGCCCAAGGGAGTATTCGCGCCATCGGCGTCAGCAATTTCTATCCGGATAGATTGGTGGACCTGGTTCTCAATTCTGGTTTCACGCCTGCTGTCAACCAGGTTGAAATCCATCCCTGGCTGCAACGTTACGAAGCTCAAGCCTGGAACGATAAGTACGGCGTATGCCTACAAGCCTGGGCACCTTTGGCTAGAGGCAAACAGAACCTCTTTCAGAACCCCATCCTCAGTGGCATAGCCACAAAATACCAAAAGACAATTGCACAGGTCGTTTTGCGCTGGTTAACCCAGCGCGGAATTGCGGTCATTCCAAAATCAGCCCACAAAGAGAGAATAATCGAAAACTTCAATATTTTCGATTTTGAGCTGACGGCGGAAGATATGCAGAATATCCGGGGATTGGAGACCGGCGAGAGTTCATTTGGCGCACACGACAACCCTGAACAAGTCATCAAAATGACCAATAGGGTTTTTTAGCATAAGCACAGGCAGAAGCTAATCGATGCCCTTTAGGATAAGTGTTGCCATCAACCCAGCTTCTTCTTCCGGATTGATGTTGGCTTTGCTGAAGACCATATCCTGAATGCGCTGCAGAACCAAACCCAGCGAGAAATAGGCGGCCTTAGACGCTGAAAGGCGCAGTTTCTTCTCATCCTTGTAGATTTCAAAGAAGGCATTTAGGATGACGCGTTGCCAATCGGCAACCTGGTTACGGCTGGTCTGGTCCAAACTGGAAAATGCCCCATAATAGAGGGTGAGCAAGTTGGCGTTCGTTGTTGCCACTCGGATGGTATCTTCCAAGAGATTAGTTACCCGCTTTTCCAACTTCTTGCCATGGAGGCTGATCGCTTCAAAGGGTTTAGCCAAATTGGAAAGCAAGCTTAAGGCTATTTCTTCTTTGCTGGCAAAGTACTCGTACAAGCTGGAACGGGCCAGCGAACTGGCTTCACCGATTTCTGCCATGGAAACCTGCTGGTAGCCGAACATATCGAACAAATTTTTTGCGGTTTGCAGAATTTCTTCTCTGCGTTCCTGGGGGTCTTTGCGGACGCGTGTCATATTGCCTCCTTCTAATGTTTACGTAAGTATATAATACCGACAAAACGTCGTTAAATCAACTATTACTAAAAATTCTGAAAGATTGTGGATTGATTACAGACGATAAGTGTGCTTGGCCAGGCCGTAAGCCAGTTCCTGGGCAATTACTGTGGCATCCTGCACGTTGAAGATATGTTTGGCGGTCTGAGTGGCCAGCCAGTTTGCCACTGACCTACGCCAAAGATCATGACGGGCAGGGATGGAACAAAAGCCCCGGGTATCGTCATTAAACCCGGCCAGGTTATAGAAACCAGCGGTTTCAACTACGGCGTCCAGGTGACGCTGCATACCAGCCAGGCTGTCAAAAAACCACCAGGGTGGTCCAATTTTCACCGCCGGGTAGTGCCCGGCCAGAGGTGCCAGTTCTCGGCTATAGCAGGATTCATCCAGGGTAAAGAGAACCAATGTGAAATTCTCTGAATTACCGAATTTCTGCAGGAGGGTTGCCAGATTGCGTGTAAATTCCATCTGCACCGGGATATCCGAACCCATATCCGGGCCAAAACGCTCGAAGAGTGCTTTATTGTGGTTGCGAAAAGAACCAGCATGCAATTGCATAACCAGGCCATCTTCACAGCTCATGCGTGCCATCTCCATCAACATCTGGGCAGAGAATTTACCTGCATCCTCTGCGGTGGCACTACCTTGTAAAGCACGCTGGAAAATACCCTCCAGCTCCAGGGGGCTAAACTCAGCGGTATAAGGCGTCAGAACGTCGTGGTCGCTGGCCTTTGCCCCAACTTGCTTAAAAAATGCCCTGCGGTCTTCCATTGCCCTGATGAAAGCGTTGTAACTGCTGATCTCCTGGCCGGTCAGCGAAGCCAATAAATTTAGTTCTTCTCTCCAATTTGGGTTTTCGAGATTAGTTAGCTTGTCCGGTCTGAAAGTGGGTAAGAGTTTACCTGGCCAGGCTTGATCTTGGATTACCAGATGTGCCGACAAAGTGTCGGTGGCAGCGTTAGTTGTGCATAAGACTTCAATATGGAAACGCTCGTAAAGCTTACGTGGCGAATATGCCTCTAACTGCAAGTTCTCACGCAATTGCAAGTAGAGCTTATCGGCATTTGCTTCTGATGGGGTCTCGTAAATCTCAAACACGCCAGCCAATGCTTCCCGCAGCCATAAGCTGGTGGGCGTGCTGGTAAAAAAGTGAAAATTGGTGCAGAAAAGCTTCCAGACTTTCTGTGGATCTGTCTCAAGATCTTTAACCTCACCAGACCAAGGACGGATGCCCAATGCTTCCAGTGGAATACCTTGTGAGTAGAGCATGCGAAATACATAATGATCTGGCTTGATGAAAAGTTCAGTCGGGTTGCCAAAGCGCTGCTCAGGGTCTACGAAAAGTTGGGCGTCTACGTGCCCGTGTGGGCTGAGGATAGGCAAAGCACGGATGCCCTCATAGATTTCAAGAGCCAGCTTTCGTACGGATGGCTCGCTAGAGAAGTAGCGTTCAGGGTGCAATTGCTGTCCTTCCATGCCAAAAATTATAAGCCATGCTACTGACAGTGCAGGCATGATTCACAGGCTTCAAATAGGCGTTGAGATAGTGTTAAAATTATGTACACACCGATCCCCCGAGGTAAGACATGACATCATTGAACGGATTAACCCGAGCCGAAGTCAGCACCAGGCAAAATGAATTTGGCCTCAACGCCATCCCAGAGCCCAAACACCGTCTGCTTAAACTGATCTTGCGCCAGTTTGCTGGCATTTTCAACCTCCTGCTGATAGCAGCAGCCATCGTGACCTTTCTGCTTGGTGAACCGATCGACTCCGCTTTTATCTTTTTCTTTGTTCTGCTGGGCACTTTTCTCAACATTTATCAGGAATATAAGGCCAACGATGCCGCGGATAAACTCAAATCCTTCCTGGTGAAGACCATCACGGTCGTGAGAGAAGGCCAAACCCTCAACCTGGCTACGGATCAATTAGTGCCGGGAGACATTCTCAAGTTGGAATCCGGGGATATTGTGCCAGCGGATGCGATCATTCGACAGTCCCTCAACCTGATGGTGGATGAAACGACTTTCACAGGCGAGAGCCTGCCGGTAATCAAGACTGCTGCTGATGGTTCAAATGATCTGAAAAACCCCCAGCATAATTTGCTGCAGGGCGTCAATATCATTAGCGGCAATGCCATGGCAGAAGTGATCGCCACTGGCACGCACACCCGCCTGGCAAATATTGCCAAAACAGCCTCATCGGTGCAAGCTGAAAGTGACCTGACCAAAGGTGTGGACCGTATTTCAAAGTTTATCCTGCGGGTCACCATGATCGTGATGGCTT
>CAYMNM010000115.1:0-6151 GCA_964391795.1 uncultured Anaerolineaceae bacterium
ATTAAAGTTCTGGAAGACCATCATCCCCAAAGTCATCCATTGAAAAATCATCATCCTCTTTATCTAACTCAGCAACAATATCATCTAAATCAGAAAGATCCTCATCTGATTTAACTACCTTACTCTCTACATCTGAATCATCATCTGGAAATATATCATCTAATGTATCAACTCCCTCTGCTACTACTACATCTTCCTGAGAAACAGTATCGTCTAGAGTAATTACCTCTGGCTCTATCTCATCTACTATTTCAATAAATTCTTTCTCATGCTCAGGTGGAGTATTTTTTGCCAACCTATCCTCTATCTTTTTAATCAATTCTTCTGCTTCTTCTCCGAACTTTTCAACAACATCTATTACTCTCATTGGTTTACCACAATCAGGACAGAATTGTATATATTCAGCCTCTTCACCACAATTACCGCATGAAAAGAACACAACATGAACACTTTGTCTTTGAGGAATCACTTTTTTTGTTTCTTCTTGTTTAGCCATAGTAGTTGTAAGATATTGTATTAAAGAATATTACACTTTAGAGATATAGGTCAATGAACCTATAATATATCCTATATTTATCAAAACAATTTGGAGAATACTTTAACTCTATCCATACTTAGGATAGCAACACTTCTTGTACTTCTTACCACTCCCACAAGGACATGGATCATTCCTACCTACTTTAGTATTACTTCTTTTAATAGTCTGTTGTTTATCAACTTGCCCGGGTCTATTATCTGTTAAACTCTTTACCTGTTCTTTTTGTGTTTTAACAGGCATTCTTAATTGATCCTCTCTTTTTACTACCCTAACCTTAAAGAATCTATTTACTGTATTCTCATCAATACTTTTAAGCATAGAATCAAATAGCCTAAACCCTTCATTCTTGTATTCTACTAAAGGATCTCTTTGAGCAAGATTACGAAGAGATATACCCTCCCTTAAATCCTGCATATTATCTAAATGCTCCATCCAATATCTATCAATACTTTGAAGTATTAATACCTTAGAGAGCTCTCTCATAGGGAGAGAACCAATGGAGTAAATATGTTCGATAAAGGAGATGAGGATTAATCTCTTTAGTTCCTTAATCTTTTCTACAATACTTTTTTCTTCTAAACTTCTAAAATATTCAACGCTACTCTTAAACTTAAATCTCTTAACTGCTTTTTCAAAGGTCTCTTCAGTAATTAAGTTCATAATCTGTATATACAGATTCCTCTCCTCTATGTTGTCTATCTCCATATCACTTTCTAATTGGGAAGAAACAAGAAATTCTGTATGTTCAAATACCTTCTTTAAAATGGAAATGTCTAAAGGAGTTAATCTAAACTTAAGATTATTTAATATTGAGATATCCCATGTATTTGATTTAGTAACTGCAAAACTATCTAACTCATCTTCTAATGAATCAATATCTAAAGATATGGTATAGAGGATATCTTTTTCCAAATCTACTTTACTTTCTACATATGGTTGATCAGATATCTCTAAGACCTTACTTCTTAAATCATATATGATGTTTCTCTGTTGATTTAATACATCATCATATTCAACTAGGTGTTTACGTATATCATAGTTATGTGACTCTACTCTCTTTTGTGCATTCTCAATGGTTCTACCTAAAATACCCATTGATATTGGCATATCATCCTCTAATCCTACCTGAGCCATAATGAGTTGCATTCTCTCTCCACCAAATAGTCTCATTAATTCATCTTCAAAAGATACATAGAAAAGGGACTCACCTGGATCTCCCTGCCTACCAGATCTACCTCTCAGCTGGTTATCTATTCTTCTAGATTCATGTCGCTCGGATCCAATGATATACAAACCACCTACCTCTTTAACACCCTCTCCAAGTGCAATATCTGTTCCTCTTCCTGCCATGTTAGTAGCGATAGTTACAGAGCCCTTCTGACCAGCCTGAGCCACTATCTTAGCCTCTCTTTCATGATGTTTGGCATTTAATACCTCATGGCTAATTCCTTCCTTAGAAAGCATATTAGAGAGGACTTCAGATTTTTCAACAGAGGTAGTACCAACAAGTATAGGTTGACCCTTTTTGTTATGTTCCCTAATATCTTCCACTATTGCTTTAAACTTACCCATCTGACTTCTATACACAACATCATTGTAATCTTTTCTAACTACTGGTTTGTTAGTAGGAACAACAATAGTATCTAAGTGATATATGGAAGAAAACTCCTCAGCTTCAGTAAGTGCAGTACCTGTCATACCAGAAAGAAATGAATACAACCTAAAGTAGTTTTGTAGTGTAATTGTAGCCATAGTCCTACTCTCTCTTTTAACCTCTACTCCCTCTTTAGCTTCAATCGCTTGATGTAGTCCCTCGCTATATCTTCTTCCAGCAAGTGCCCTACCAGTAAACTCATCAACAATTAATACCTCTCCATCTCTAACCATATATTCATCATCTAGTTTGTAAAGTTCCTTAGCTTTAAGTGCATTGTCCAGGTGATACGCTAATTGAGGATCTTCATATATATTTTTAACCTTCAGAAGTTTCTCTAAGTAATCAACACCCTCATCTGTAAGTGAGACTGAATTAGATTTCTCATCAACAGAGTAATGTTTCTCAATCTGTAGTGAATTAACCAAATTAGCAAACTGTTTGTACATCTCATTTGATGCTTGAGCACTAGTAGAAATGATTAAAGGAGTTCTAGCTTCATCAATTAAAATGGAGTCAGCTTCATCTACGATAGCGAAGTATCTAGGTCCCTGTACCCTATCCTCTAAATTACTCACCATATTATCCCTTAGGTAGTCAAAACCATATTCATTGTTAGTACCATATACTACATCACAGTCATATGCCTCTTTCTTACTACACTCAATTAGATTTACACCACTCATATGGTCATACTTTAGTCTACCAGCCTCTTTAGCTTTCTTGTCTCTTTCTTTAATCAAATCCTTAGCCTCATCCCCCTTTAATTTGATAGCTTCCTCATCTGTAATATATCTAAACTGAGTACCTGAATTAATGGCAGATGTTGTCATACCTAAGCTATTAAGTATATGACCTGTCCACTCCGCATCTCTTTTAGCAAGGTAATCATTTACTGTAACTAAATGTGCCCCTCTTCCAGTTAAAGCATAAAGATACAAAGGTAGATTAGCAGCAAGTGTTTTACCTTCACCTGTAAAAAGCTCCGCTACTTTATTATCAAAAAGTACATATCCAGCCATTACCTGTGCATCAAAATGTCTATGATTTGCTACTCTTTTAGAAGCCTCTCTTACAACAGCAAAGGCCTCGGGTAATATCTCTCTTAACTTAATCTTTTCATCATCTAAAATCTTTTTTAATTGCTCACTATTGTATGTATTAAAATCCTTCCTAGCAGTATCTAAATTAACACCTAACTGTTTTCTAAAATACTCTGTCTTTTCTTTTAACTTATCATCACTAAGTTTACTAACATCTTTTTCTAAAAGATTTATCTCATCAACATACTTTTGAATTTTGTTTATCTGCTTTTCGTTAGAGTCAAACAGTCCTTGAAATATTTTTATCATAGCCTTTGATTATATCAATATTTTAATTTACTACAAACATATTTAAGTATTTTTTAATTCTTACCAATTAAAATATTAATATGTTTTTACCAATATTAATATCTACTACTCTTTTTGTTACTCCAGTTTGGACTAGTAGAGATTTTGATTTTAGTTGGGGGAGTGCTGGAGAAAACTATGAATATGTTTTTGAAGTGTATACAGATAGGGAACTAACTAATCTTTACATGGCACTTCCTCCTACTACTAATACATATGTTAATCCTGTATACCATGATACCGGTTTGTTTTTTCAAAGAATTAAATATTACCCTATTTCTTCTCCTAATGATTTCTCCTATTCATATCTTGGCCAATTCTACCTTAATCTAGAGAAAGGAATAGTATCAGAAGATATTCCTTACTTTCCCCCAGAAGAAGAAGAGGAGAATCAGGTAGAAGAGGGAATTGTAATACCTCCTCAACCAAAGGAAGAAGAAGTTCCTATAGAAGAGGATGTAAAGGGGGTTTCCCATTTTAATTACACTCTTCCCTCTCTTGTTGATTACAGAGAGGTTATACCTCCTTTAGTACCCAAAACAGATACAAAGATTAATGTTGCAAACAAAAGTACTGTTTGTAAAATATCTTTACTTAGAAATGAAGAAGAAACGAATATTAAATCCTGGGATTGTAATATTGATATTCAGGCAACTAATATTAAGTACATTGATTTAAAAAAATATATTACATTAGATGTTAGTGGGAAGTATCCCCAAAGTATTAATGCTCAAATACAGATATATACCTGTAAAGCTTTCTCTGTGCTTGATACCTCTACATGGGGTAAATGCAAAGAAATTCTATTTGATACTTACAATGGAGAGATCTCTCTTTTTAATACAATATATTTAAAGGTTAATGGTAAGACTCAAGTTAATTCTCAATTTAGTTTTACTGATACTAACTTTTGGATTAAAAATATATTAAAGGAAGATATCTCTTCAAAAGATATTAAGTTAAATATGACTTTGTATTCACAGTTTAAGGGTAAGCAGTGGTATGAATTAGAATATATTGTTAGAAAAGACATATCTTTACCAAAATTAGAAAAGGGATACTCTACTAAACCTTTTACATTTCCATTAGATAGATTAATTGGTGTAACCCAGTGGCATGGTTGTACGGTATATCAATGTCCACACAAAGGTATAGATTTTGGTGCTAGATTAAACAGGGTGTTCTCTATTGGAGATGGGAAAGTAGTAAATGTAGGATTTGATAGATATGGGGGTGAGTGTAATCAGGGTGGTAATTTTGTAATTGTTAAACATGACAATGGTATGCACTCAGCATATATTCATTTAGATTCTTACTCAGTAAAGGTTGGTAGTAAGGTTAAAAAGGGAGATTTAATTGGTATTAGTGGTAATACAGGAAAAAAGAATTGTCAGCCTTTAGGATATCACTTACATTTTGAGGTTAGAAAGAGTTTATCTTCTTCTACTCACCTTAATCCTGTTAACTTTGTAAATGTTGATTGGAGTTTAATTCCTACTCTAGGTACGAAGCAGTTTCCAGGGAGATTGAGTGGAGACAACCCTCATCCTAGTTATTAATTACTAAATATATGTTTAAAAATATTTTACTTTTAATTCTTTCTTTAATATTTCCTACTAAGGCGGATGTGTATTACAAAGATCATATGATTTTAACAAACAACATTCCTTCATATATATATTGGATTGATGATTCTAATGTTTTACTTTCTTCATATGGGTATACTCAAATTTACAATACAGAAAACAGAAAGAGTAATGTAATCGATACTTGTAAGGAGTGTATATATGGGTATGATTATGGTCTTTTTTACTGTAAGTATGTGCATAGGGATATTGATAGTATGGATGAGTTTAGTTCTACAATTTATCAATACAATTCAAAGGGGGTATTAATATTTAAAAAGGATATTTTCCAAACAGTAGTTCCTTTAGTTTGTAAAAAGGATTACATTCTTTTAGAAACGGGAGATCCTGTACTTGAGCAGAATACATATTTGTTAAATACTAAAGAGAGTATATATGAGAGATATGTTAAGGATTTTAAGGAAGAAGAGATTAAGGGTATTGATATTGAATATTTATCACTTTCTAAATCTAAGGATATGGAAAAAATTATTGTTATGGATCAGTACAATAGGTTGTGGGTGTATATGAAGGAGAAATAGTCGTTATTTCTTTAATCCTAATTTCTCAAATCTATTTACTGTATCAGTTTTCTCAATCTGTTGACCTTTATATTTAGGTAATGTAAATGTAAATTTACTACCTACTCCCTGTGTACTCTCTACATCTATTTTACCTCCCATTAATCTTACTAATCCGAATGTTACATACAGTCCTAATCCTGTTCCTCCTGGTCTTACTATATCTGATTCTAAATAGTTATCTACTCTATAGAATTTGTCTCCTAATTTTTTTATGTCTTCTTTAGATATTCCTTTTCCGGTATCTTTAATACTTACTACAATGTAATCTCCCTGGGTGTGTGCTACTACAGATATATTTCCTTTGTCTGTATATTTAATAGCGTTACTGATTAGATTGTTTAATACTTCTGCTACTCTTA
>CAYMNM010000116.1:0-6031 GCA_964391795.1 uncultured Anaerolineaceae bacterium
ATGACAACACAAGCAATTGCCAAAGTAGAAAAAAAACAGCTTAGTCGCACCATTCGGCGCTTCTTGCGCAATCGTTTGGCTGTTTTCGGCTTGATAGTGCTGATCGTACTCAGTCTTGCTTCCGCCTTCGCGCCCTTGCTGGCTACCCACAGTATGGACGAACTGGACCTTCGTAACACCAATTCAAAGCCTACAGCCTTGCACATTATGGGAACCGATGAGGTCGGCCGCGACACCTATAGTCGGCTGCTTTATGCTGGCCGTGTCTCCCTTTCAGTGGGTGTAGTAAGCACAATGATATCCGTGGCTATCGGGGTGGTCCTCGGTGCCCTGGCAGGTTTCTTTGGGGGCACAGTAGATGGCGTCATTATGCGCATCGTTGATATCTTTATGTGCTTTCCTTTTTTCGTAATCGCCATCACCCTGGCTGCCATCCTTGGCCCCAGTATCTGGAATGTTATGTTCATCTCAGGCGTTTTGGGTTGGACGAGTATTTGCAGGATCGTCCGTGCTGAGGTTCTTTCGTTGAAAACTCGCGAGTTTGTTGAGGCCGCTAAAGCCCTTGGCGTTTCCAATTGGAAAAACATTATCGGGCACGTGATCCCAAATACATTCTCGCTCATTATTGTCTATGCCACCCTCGGTATTGCCTCAGGCATCCTCTCGGAAGCCGGCCTGAGCTACCTGGGCCTTGGTGTGAAACAACCGCAACCAAGTTGGGGGAATATGCTGGCCTCAGCGCAGAGCTTTGTGGCCTTGCAACAACGTTGGTGGCAATGGGTACCAGCTGGTCTATTGGTCTTTATCACCATCCTGGCAATCAATTTCGTGGGCGACGGTTTACGCGACGCCCTGGACCCCAAACTGAGCCGGTAGGAGGCTATGATGAATGTCTTACGCGTTCAAAACCTGACCTCCACTTTTAGGACCGATGCTGGCCTTGCCACTGCAATTAGGGACGTTAGTTTCGACGTTAGGTCAGGGGAAACACTGGGTATCGTTGGTGAAAGCGGGAGCGGGAAAAGTGTTACCGCGCTCTCGATTATGCGCCTTCTGCCCCGTGGGAGTGGAAGAATAGCGAATGGAAAAGTTTTTCTGGAAGATCGTGAATTAACCAGTCTTCCTGAAGAAGAAATGTTACAGGTCCGTGGCAAGGAAATCTCAATGATCTTCCAGGAGCCAATGACCGCTCTTAACCCTGTGTTCACGATCGGCAGTCAAATCGCCGAGGTGCTCGAGCTCCATACCGATCTCAACCAACAGGCAATTCATGAAAAGGTAGTTGAGCTGCTCAATAAAGTTCGCATTCCAAGGGCTGAAGAAATTTACGGTGAGTATCCACATCAACTGAGCGGAGGGATGCGCCAAAGAGTTATGATCGCCATGGCTATCGCCTGTCAGCCAAAGTTACTCATCGCTGACGAACCCACCACTGCCCTGGATGTCACCATTCAGGCACAAATCCTGGACCTTTTACGAGACCTCCAGGAGAGCGGTAACATGAGTACCATCCTGATTACCCATGATCTCAGTGTGATCAAAGAAATGGCGCACCGGGTACTGGTCATGTACGGAGGCCGTGTAGTCGAAGCTGCCAGTGTTGAAACCCTCTTTGCCCATCCAAGTCACCCTTATACGCGCGGCCTGATGCACTCCAGACCCTCACTGTTGAAAAAAGGTGACGAGCTTTACTCGATCCCAGGTATGGTGCCCAGCTTGATGCAAATGCCATTGGGTTGTGCTTTTGCGCCCCGTTGTGATTGTAGCCGGGGTGAATGTTCTGACGCAGTACCCGACCTCTTGGAAATCGAACCGGATCATTTTGTACGTTGCTGCAGTATCTCTCAGGAGGTCTTTAATGCCTGAAGCACTATTAAAAGTCGAAAACCTCAAGAAGTACTACCCAATCAAGAGCGGTGTCTTCCGCCAGGTCAAAAATTTTGTCAGAGCCGTTGATGGTGTCAGCTTTGAAATTATGCCGGGAGAGAACTTCGGCCTGGTCGGCGAAAGCGCCTGCGGAAAAACCACGCTCGGGCGTACGGTTCTCAATTTACAAGAACCCACCGCGGGTAGAGTTAGTTTTGATGGTAAAGTATTATTTGACGTTGAAGCAAAGGAACAAATGGATGAAAAATCCATCCAAAACCTGCGAAAGGAAATGCAAATTATCTTCCAGGACCCCTTTGCCTCATTGGATCCGCGTTGGAACGTGGGGCGCATCATCAGTGAAGGCTTGATCCAGCATAAGATCTTGCAGGGCAAGGCCGCTTGGAACCGGGCTGAAGAACTGCTTGAGCTCTGCGGTCTGGATAAAAGCAACGCCCTCAAATTCCCACATGAATTTAGCGGCGGCCAGCGGCAACGCATTGGTATCGCGCGTTCCATTGCCGTCAATCCAAAATTCATCGTCGGTGATGAACCTATTGCTGCCCTGGACGTCAGCATTCAAGCCCAAATCCTTAAGCTGCTACAAAAGCTAATCCGCGATCTGAACCTGACTTTCCTGTTTATCTCTCATGATTTGAATGTAGTGCGATATTTCTGTGACCGCATCGGGGTAATGTATCTTGGCAATTTGGCCGAAGTGGCCACCAGTGACCAGCTTTTCAAAAATCCAATGCACCCATATGCCAAAGCATTGTTGGCCGCGATCCCCGGGGAGGGCGACCCAAAAAAGCGCATCATCCTCAAAGGCGACGTGCCATCCCCTGCAGCTCCGCCCTCGGGGTGTAAGTTTCACACGCGCTGCCCAGCTGTGATGCCCATATGCTCGCAGGTAGTACCCGTACTCAAGGACCAGGGAGGAGGCCAAATGGTGGCCTGTCATCTCTATGATCAGACATCAGCATAGTATCGACCGCAATCAGAATCTGGATGCTGAGTACGATGAGCGGCAACCGGACCATGTTCCCCTTAAGGAACGTCTCGCAGCAATCCCGGCCGCCTTTGCAGTGTTTTTGCCAATGATGTTGGTCTTGGCCTTGGTTTTGTTCATTGTTCTGGTTCTGATCAACCTGATTCCATAACATTGATCTAAGGGGCGTAAGGGCAGCAAACCTCTGGCGATGCTTTAGCACGATTTTTTAATAATTTGACGAGCCCATACCAAAGACAAAAACACAGGTTTTTGGCCTGTGTTTTTGTTATGAAAGAAAACTTAACTACCCAATGAGTGAATTGATCACAATTGCAACCGAGGCATTCAAAAAGGGCAGACGCAGTTATCCTCCCCTGAAATAAATTGAAATCTCAACAAACAGCTTTAAAGTCGGGCACATTCAGTAGATATTTACTACGTTTCCGATACTTAACTTACTCAGTAACACCCAGATAAGCTTCCATCACCATGGGATTCTGCAAAACTTCCTGCGCCTCGCCTTCCAACATAATCTTGCCTGTTTCCAAAACATAAGCTCTGTCCGCAATACAAAGTGCCATTTGTGCGTTTTGTTCAACCAATATCACACTCGTACCAGTTTGGTTAATATTCTGGATGATGTCAAAAATTTGCTCAACCAATACCGGTGACAAACCCATGGAAGGTTCATCCAAAAGAAGGAGCCTAGGGCTTGCCATCAAGCCGCGTGCAATTGCCAGCATTTGCTGTTCACCACCGGAAAGGGTGCCGCCTAATTGTTTGGAACGTTTTCCCAGGATGGGGAATTTCGCAAACATTTCTTCGACCTTGTCAGTAATCAGCTTCTTGTCAGTAACAGTAAAGGCACCCATTTCGAGGTTTTCCATCACAGTCATGGCTGGAAAGATTTTGCGACCTTCAGGCACTTGCACGATGCCCTTGGGCACAATCATTTGCGGTTCAACGTTTGTGATATCCTCGCCCAGGTATTCCACCTTACCCTGATCGGCCCGTAGCAATCCAGAAATCGTGTTAAGCAAGGTGGATTTTCCTGCACCATTAGCGCCAATCAGTGTAACTATTTCTCCTTCTTCCAGGTTAAAACTAACGCCTTGCAGCGCGTGGATCGCTCCGTAATGTACATTAAGATCAGTGACTGTGAGCATAAGATTGCCTTTGTTTTTTATATTTTTCAGAAAGCGCCGCCCCACCAGGCCCCAGGTAGGCTTCGATTACTCTGGGATTTGCCTGTATCTCAGCTGCGTTGCCTTCAGCAATTTTCGTTCCATAATCCAATACGGAGATCCGGTCAGAAATTCCCATCACGACCTTCATGTCATGTTCAATCAGGATAATTGTTATTCCCAATTCATCCCGCAATCGCTTGATAAAATGGGTTGCTTCCGCGGTTTCGTTCATATTCATACCGGCTGTTGGTTCATCCAATAGCAATAATTTGGGTTGATTTGCCAAAGCCCGACCAATTTCTAACCTGCGTTGTAGCCCATACGGCAAGTTCTTGGCAAGATAATCTCCATAGCCTTTCAAACCGACATAATCCAACAATCGGAGAGCTTCTTTAACGGATCCGCTCTCTTCTTTTATAAACGATCTGTTATGGACTATCGCCTCAAACCAACTGGATTTTAGATTGGGGTGCAGACCAATGAGAATGTTTTCCACTGCGGTCAAATTGCTGAAGAGACGAATATTCTGGTAGGTACGGGAAATTCCCAACCAGGCGACCAGATTGGTCGAGAGCCCCTGAATGGGGTCTCCATAAAACAAGATTTCACCTTTTTCTGGGACGTAAAAACCACTAATACAGTTGAAGAGCGTGGTCTTTCCAGCCCCGTTGGGACCGATGATGCTGCAGATAAACTTTTCGGGTACATCAATGTTAACCTGGTTAACCGCAGTCAGCCCTCCAAAGATCTTACTTACATTCTTAACCTGGATGATAGGTTCAGTCATGTGGACCTCCTTTTCCAGGCGGAGATATCGCTTTTTGCCTGTTGCCTTCATCTTTCTCTATGTTTGGTCGCGTAGCAGGCCATAAACCTTCAGGGCGTGAAAGCATCATGAATACAAGCAGTCCACCAAATACCAAGAGGCGGTAGTTTTCAATCTCACGTAGAATTTCTGGAAGTCCTTTGAGCGTGAATGCACCGAGGATGATTCCGGGAATGCTGTTGATACCCCCAACAATCAAAATGCTGAGGATATTCATGGACACCATTAACTGATGGTCATTCGGACCGGTAAACTGGTTGCGAGCTGCAAAGATCCCGCCTGCCAACCCAGCAAAAGCAGCCCCCAGGCACAATGCCAGCAATTTACTATTCTTGATATTAACACCGGTAGCTTCGGCAACCTTGGTATCCTCTCTGACAGCCATCCATGCCCGCCCAGTTCTGGATCGTTCAAGCCGTTTATAGATGAAAATGGCCAGAATCATAAATACCAAAATGATGTAGGTGTAATCGATATCGCTGGAGAATGGCCGCCCAAACAGGGTCGGTCCTTTGATATCCTGAATTCCCCGCGGGCCGCCGGTAAAAGCAGTTAACAAGTCGCTCTTCAGCAAGATGCGGATAATTTCGCCAAATCCAAGTGTGACTATGGCGAGGTAATCACCGCGCATGCCCATTACCGGCAAACCCAACAAAACTGCTGCCAGTACTGCCATGAGCACCCCAATGGCTAAGGAAGGCCAAAACCCCAACATGATGCCATGGGGCAACGGCGCGTTCAGCAATGCCACACTATAAGCCCCCATGGCAAAGAACGCCGAGAACCCGAGCATCAATTGGCCTGAAAGTCCCACGATGATGTTTAGTCCGATACCCAGGATCACATACAAACCAACCAAGCCTACAACATAATTATTATAGGAGCCCCACATGCGTGGCAGGAAAAATGCTGAAAGGCCAATCGCCACAAAAAGCAAATACTTCCCATACTTCTTGACCCAGTCAGGAGTATGTGCCTGAGCAGATGAGCGCAAACCACGGTATACGTTTGAAATACCCTTCAGAAAATGGGACACAGGATCGGATTTTAGAAGGATCTTAAGCACACTTCCAAGTAGGCTGGCACCGGTAAACAAAACGAGGTGTAGTAAGGAGCCTAATGCGCCTTTTTCCAAGAGAAAAAGTTTGATACTTGCAGGCC
>CAYMNM010000117.1:0-5861 GCA_964391795.1 uncultured Anaerolineaceae bacterium
CGGTTGCGCTTTTTGCGGTCTTCCAGGGTTTTCAGCCAGTCGCGGGCGATGAAAACCTTCACATCGGCGTGCTTCAGCAGGGTCGTGTAAGTGCCTTCGGCGATGAGTACCTTGATGCCTTCCAGGCTTACGGTTTCGCTCTCCACCTTATCGGCGTGGTAATCCACCTGCGGTTTGGTGATTTCAGGGGCACCACTGAGCGCGTCAACGAGGTTTTGTTCTAGGGCGGGGAAGTTCACTTCCACATGCGGGCCCAGCCAATCGGGGTCAGCGCGCCTTTGGGCGGTATTGGACTTGGGTGGCAGGAAGAAGTAATCATCCTGGCCGAGTAAGGCGGATTTGATGCCATGTTTTTCCAGCTCTTTGGCGATTGCCAGGCCGGTTTCGGATTTTCCACTGCCGGATTCACCCGCCACGGTGATGACGAAGCGGTTAGGTTTGCTTTTTACCCTCTCAAGGATTTGCGCGACAATAACTTGCGCCGCGCGGATGTGTTTTTCACTGAGTATTACAACGTCACCTTTCATAAACACCTCACGAAACTTTGACTCGATCGCAGGAAACTTGGCAATTGCTTCGAGATATTCCCATCAATATTAGTTCTCAAATCGCATTCCGCAAAGGGTAGAGCTCGTGTTTTTCAATAATTACCAGATGAACCAGTAAAAACGGTATGAAAACAACGCTCCAACCAAAAAATGCCCGTAGAGTCCCTAAACCATTGAAAAACTGAACCTTAACCTTTGACCGCACCCTGGATGAGGGCGGTGATAATCTGCTTTTGGAAGAGAATGAAGATAACTATCGTTGGCACCAGGATGAGAATTGTGCCCGCACAAAGCAACGGGACATTGGTAGCGTAGTGACCCTGGAAAGCACCCAAAGCACCGGCCATGGTGCGTTGAAGTGGATCTTCAACCAATACCAATGCCAGTAAGAACTGATTCCAAGTCCAGACCGACATAAGGATCCCAAGTGAGACAATGGGTGGCATGGCGAGGGGAACGTGTATGCGCCTGAAAAGGTCCCAGGTGGTCGCGCCATCCACCAGGGCGGCTTCGGTGAGTTCGGTTGGCATATTGACGAAGTGGGAACGCATCCAATAGACCGCAAAAGGCATGTAAAGACCGATCAGCGGTAAGACGATGGCAAAGCGCGTATTGTAAATGCCGATGGCCCGTTCGAGGTAGTAAAGGGGGATAATGATTCCGCCAAAGGGAAGGGTTAGCCCAAAAATAAAGAGGACAAGCAAAAATTGTGAACCCTTAAATTTTAGAATACTGATGGCGAAGGCTGCCATGGTCGAAATGAGAAGTGAGACCGGCACAACTGCCAGCAGGATGAAACTGCTTGACCGCACAAGAATAGCCATATTGGCCACTTTGAAAGCCTCGACAAAATTGCCCCATTGAGGATCCTCAGGCCAGGAAAGGCCATTGGGAACTGTATTTGAAGGGTGCAGCGCTGTCATAAAAATACTAATGAATGGCAGGATGGTAGCTACCATTAGCACAAGCAAAAAGGTGCGTCCGATAAACTGTTCACTACGGGAAACTTTCATCGCACTGACTCCCTGCTGAGGCGCTGGATAGGTAAGATAACGATCAAAACCAGAAGCATGAGCATCACTGCCAGCGCGGATGCAAGGCCTACCGACCTCTGAGAGAACCCAAGGATGTAAATCTGGATACCGGGAACAGATGTGGCGTTCCCGGGGCCGCCGGCTGTTGAAACCCAGACGATATCAAAAGCAGCCAGGGCGTTTATTACGGTAACGGTAAGGCAAACACCAATTTCCTGCCTTAGAAGCGGAACGGTAATATTGAAAAATTCTGAAAACCAGGTGGCGCCATCAATCCGGGCTGATTCATAGAGGGCAGGGTCAATTTTAGACATTCCTGTCAGCAACAACACGGTACAGAAGCCAAGCAAAACCCAAATGCCAATAACGCCTACGGAAGGCAAGGCCCAAGTAAAATCTCCAAGCCAGGCTCGAGAGATAAAGCCCAAACCGATAGCGTTAAGAATTTCATTAATAAGACCGGGAAGCGCTAAAAGCCAGCCCCAGATGATGCCGGCTGCGACCAAGGGAATGACTTGAGGCAGAAACAGAATGGTTCTCGCTAAGGAGCCCAATTGCCCGGTGGCGACCCGGTTGATTACACTGGCAACCACGAGACCAAGCCCTACTGGAACGAAGCTGAACCAAATAATTAATTGGAAAGCATTGACGATGGAGCCAAGCAGATTGGGAAACTCAAGGATGGTCAGGTAATTCTTTAATCCTACCCAGGTCATCGGCCCGACGCCGTTCCACTTGAAAAAGGAATAAAAAATACTCAGAAAGAGTGGAAGAAGCACAAAAACCGCGTAGAAAGAAAACGCAGGTAGTACAAACAACCAACTTACTAAAGTTGCCCGTCGGATCTTCCCTTTAGGGAAGATCCGACGAAAGAATGAAGTGACCGCGAGGCTATTGCTATCTGCCAATTTTGTTGAAGCTGGCGGCTGAGAAGTATCAGGCATTGTCACGCGGCCTCACAGCTTACTGAGAAAGTTCACGTTCGTATTCAGCCTGTACGGCCTTGAGCAAACCAGCAGCATCCTGCTGGCCGCCGACCATCTTTTGCAGTTCAGGCGTCCAGCCCTGCGCAAAGATGGCACTGGTAGCGTTGGCGATGAAGTCCATGGAGTTTCCGGCCGCACCGACCACTGGACCGGCAGCCAGGGTTTCATTTGTTACTGAACCTTCAGCAGCAGCGGGCATCATTGCGCCAGCTGGGCCACCGGGGTTGGAACCGCCGATGTTGACATTAATGGTGCGGGCTGCATCGTTGGATGCCACCCAGGTGAAGAAGAAGGCGGCGCAATCTGCATTCTTGGCCTTGGTCGCGATTCCATAGGTTAATGGGGCAGACATGGCAGCAGGACCATCACCTTCTTTTAGTGTGGGCATCAGGAAGAAGCCAACATTACCGGGCATCGCCGTGTCATATCCGGCATTCTGCCAGTCGCCATTGAAGGTAAAGACGCCTTCACCAGCGCCAAAACGAGCGGCTGCATCGGTATATTCGATCGCGTTGATATCAGTAGGGAGGTAACCTTCCTTGATCCATTTTTCAAGATGTTGCGCTGCGAGCAGGTTTGAAGGGGTGTCAATGGTGGCACCGGGCTTGTTGAAGATCCAGTCGTTGATTGGGCCAACCGGACCATAAGCAGCCATGAGTTGCTGCAGTGGGAAAGCCAAACCCATGCCGCTCTTAGCGCTACCCCACATCATAATGGGCAGCAGACCAGCCTCTTTGGCGGCAGCCAGGTAGCCATCAAACTCTGCCAGGGTCTTTGGGGGTGTGGTCATCCCAATTTGGGCAGCTTGTTCTTTGTTGTAGAAGACGCCCGTCAAACTGTAATTCAAGCCCATCGCGTACAATGAGCCGGAACCGCGGGTTCCGTCCTCTCCTACCCGATTCTGATCGAGTTGCGGCACAGGCCATTCATTCCAGCCAAGAGACTCGGCGTAGCCATCGAGATTCATTAGAAGGCCATCTTTCGCGAAGTCAACCATGGTGGGCAGGCGGAGTAAATCTGGCGCGTTGTCACCTGAGAGCAACAGCGGGGTGGTGGTGATGAGGTTGGCAAACTGGTCCTGTTTGATATCCCAGGTTACGTTTGGATATTGCTTGGTAAATTCCTCTGCCAATTTGAAGGGAATATCAAAACCTGTTTCAAAGTAAGCGTTGAGCACGACAGGTTCTGTTCCACAGCTGGGGGCTACAGGTTCTGCCGGAGCTTCGACTGCCGCAGGAGCTTCAGGTGCAGCAGGCTCTGGAGCGGTTGCGGGGGCTTGGGTTGGTGCTGGTACACAAGCAGCTAAAGCCAGAGTGACCATGACCACCAGGGTTAGTAAACGGAATGCATTCTTATTCATTTTCTCCTCTATTCTTCTTTATCTTTAGAATGACTTAAAGAGATGTTGACGAAATTTTTGAAAAAGTCACCTCCTTGTGATGGTACTGGAAGATAAAAACCATAAATTAAGAAGAAAAACAGTAAAATGTTTGCATGAAAACGCTTTCATACATGAGTATAGCATATTCTTTTTTTAATACAACAGCTTTTTATGCTGTCAGGCGTTCGACTAAAAGCAAAGGGATGTTAATGTGTTGAACAGGGCGTGAGTTTTCTGCAATATGTGACAACAAAATCTCAATGGCTATGCGTCCGGATTCATCCAAATGTTGGCGTATGGTGGTGAGGTCTTCGTACTCAGCCATATCCAGATCATCAAAACCAATAATTGCCAATTGTTCAGGAATTTTTATGTTCAACTGCCGGGCAGCTTTTAGAACCCCCAACGCCTGAAGGTCCGTTGCGGCAAAAACTGCAGTGGGTGGGTTTGGGCCATCCAGTAATTCTTTGGCAATAATGCGGGCTTGTTCCTGGTTGTATGGTGCCAACCGCACAAATTCTTTGGGAATATCAAGATTGGCCGTTTTTATTGCCTGGCGAAAACCCTTCAAGCGTAAACTTACCGGGTGGATGGAATACTCCGGAAGATCGCTATCCCCCAGGAAGGCGATTCGTTTATGGCCTTTTTTGATCAGATATTCGGTGGCCATCCTTCCACCTTCAACATCGTTGATTTCAACACTGTTGAGGAGGGGGTGGGGGAATTCAATCAGAACAGTTGGCAAGTTGTGCTCAAGAAGGCGTTTGACATCCGCATCAGCCACCGGTAAAGACACGATTACCAGACCATCGAGATTGCCTGTAAGCGGCAGAGAGGTAAGATAGCTTTGCAGACGATTGTTTGAGTCAACGGTGTAGATGATCAGGTCAAAGTTTTCTTTTGAAAGCGTGGCTGCAATGCCGCGTAAACGCTGAACGAAGGAGGGGGCCGTAAAAAATGGTGTAATGACACCAATTCTGCCTTTGAACCGCAAAGCCCGGGCACGCGCCTCGGCTTGCGGAACGAAACCCAAATCATCGACGGCTTTGTAAACCTTCTGGCGCGTCTCCAGGTTTACTTTTTCAGGGGTGTTTATCACCCGGGACACTGTAGAAATACTGACCCCGGAGAGTTTGGCTACATCAAAGATGGTGGGTGCTTTTTTTCCGTTGTTCATGAATTGACCATTCTGCTTTAATGAAAGCATTTTCATAATAGCACAAGGGGAAATTTACGTCAATCAGGTTGGATTTGGAGAAAGTGTTTAAAGAACGGAAAATGTGATTGATTTACCTGACTGTACATCAGAGTTATTATTTCAACTCGTGTGGATACATGAACACTTTTGTGTAAAATTAATTTATTACTACCGGCAAAACCTATAAGAGGGGACGCGAACATTACTGCGCACAGGGGAAATAAACAAACTTACTGGTTCCATTTTTTTCACCAATCCTTATTCCGCATACCCACTTGGGAGATTAATGACAAACCTCGTCAATCTTATGAATCCATAAAATTTGACGAGGTTTGAGGTAGATGCGTGAATATTCAATGTCAATCGAGATGAAAGGATAAAACCTTTCAGCCCGATTGACATCTGAGAATTACATGTTGGCCTTGATGAATTCCAAGCTCTTCAAGGCAATTTCGTCCTTTGTTTTGGCAAAGGGAGCCCAGATACGCAGCAGCGGCAGAACTTCCAGTTCGTCGGGGTTAAAGGCTTCGATGATCAGGTTGCCCTTGTAGCCGGCTTTCTCGAGAGCCTTAAAAAGCTGGGGCGGGATGCCGTGGCCACTGCCAGGAATACCGCGGTTGTTCTCAGAAATGTGAATGTCGAAGATGCGGTCTACATGCTTGACGTAGGCATCCACAACATCCAGTTCTTCGATGTTGGCGTGATGGGTGTCGG
>CAYMNM010000118.1:0-5639 GCA_964391795.1 uncultured Anaerolineaceae bacterium
TGAGGCGCTCATGGCAAAAGTTAAGGCTTCGCAACCCCCAAGCGAAGAAAAACCTGTCAGCGAGCTGGAGGCGATTGATATCTTTATGCATATCATGCTGCCTGACATGCCTCTCAGAGATGTTTTGCAATTTATGAACCCCGACCCGAAACGTTCCGTCCAAGAAGTTTTAGAGGACATGCTCGCGAAGGTCAAAAAGTAAATCGGGATAACGCGGTAAATTGAACAAGTTCCAGCCATCGAGGTGTTGTATTCCTACACCTCGATGACTGGTTTACTACAGTTTTGGGTAAAGTTTCCGGGAAAACTTGTAATACTTAACGAGGAACATTTACGATCCGCAGACGTCCTAAGAATGAACTTGAACACAAAACTTGATTTTGACCAGATGGTCAAATAAAATTTGTCAATTCTACTTTGCGGAGGCTCACAATGCTAAAATCTTATAAGATTACTGCTTTCCGTTTCAGCAAGGTCCTTCGCTAAGGTATTTCTGTAAGTTCCATCCTCATCGAAGAGCCAGCTGAAGGAGTCTTATTCTCCTGCTTTGCAGGTTTTAATTTATCGATTGGGAATATGGACAACATAATTACTAAATTCGTACGCTTTTACAAGCCTTATCGCCGGGAACTTTTCATGGTTCTTCTGGCAGCTATGCTTGCGGCAGGCCTGAGCCTGGTCGTGCCACTGCTTGTGCGGCAGGTTACCAATGTAATTCTGGCCGGCCAGGTGCCTAACCCCTGGCGTGACCTCACAATCATGGTATTGGCGCTATTCTTTCTGCGAGCATTTATCGCTTTTGTGGAATACACACAAGACGTGCCCGGGCACATCCTGGGGGCAAAGATGCAACGCGATATGCGCGAAAAAATCTTTGACAAGCTGCAGCACCAATCCTTCACTTTTTTTGATCAGGAACGCGTGGGCAACCTGATGTCGCACATCACCAACGATCTTTACGCGATTGGTGAACTGGCGCATCACATGCCCGAAAACATCCTGGTTCAGGGCCTGCGTTTTATCGGGAGTTTCATTATCCTGGCGACCATCAATCTGCGGCTGACGCTGACAGTATTTGCGTTTATGCCGTTCATCTTTGGCCTGGCCTGGGTAGCTAATAAAGCATTGGCCAAAGTTTTTGCCATCAACAAGAAACGTATGGCCGAAATCGATGCCCAAATCGAAGACAGCCTGGCAGGCGTTAAGGTGGTGCAGGCTTTCAATAACTACCCCCTTGAGAAGCGCAAATTTGATAAGGTCAATAACCAGTATCTAAAGAACCGCGCGGATATTTACCGCAATGAAGGTTTCATCTGGGCGGGTTTGGAATCAACCACCAGCATTCTGCTTTACGCGTTACTTTACTTTGGCGGTCATCAAATTCTGGCAGGCACTCTACCATTGGCGGACCTGATTACCTATATCCTTTATCTGGATTTTATGGTTCAACCCATCCATGTGTTGAGTTGGACTATCGACCAATACCAGGAAGGCATTACGGGATTTAAACGATTTATTTCGGTTATGGAAGCAGAACCAGCCATTAAGGATAGGCCGGATGCCAAGCCTTTTGTATTTGACCGCGGCGAAATCCAATTTGAGGATGTCAGCTTCCACTATGGGGACTCTGATACTCCAGTGTTGGAGGGCTTGAATTTGACCATTCGGCCTGGGGAATTAGTTGCCCTCGTGGGGCCTTCTGGGGTTGGCAAGTCCACTTTCAGCGCGCTGATACCACGTTTTTACGATGTTACCGGCGGGCGCATTTGCATCGACGGCCAAGACCTGCGCGATGTCACCCTCGATTCACTGCGGGAACAAATCGGTTTTGTGCAACAAGAAACCTATCTTTTCTTTGGTACCATTCTGGAAAATATCCGCTATGGATGCCTGGATGCCAGCGATGAAGACGTTTATGAGGCTGCCCGAATGGCAGGTTTGCACGACTTTATCGTTTCGCTGCCAAAGGGTTACATTTCGGAAGTGGGGGAGCGCGGAGTGCGCCTCTCCGGGGGGCAGCGCCAACGCGTAAGCCTGGCCAGGCTCTTCCTCAAGAAGCCCAAAATCATGGTCTTCGATGAGGCTACCAGCTCGCTGGATAATGCTACTGAGCAGGTTGTGCAGGCATCCATCCGCCAAATTGCGCAAGGGCGCACCACGTTGATTATTGCCCACCGGCTCAGCACCATCGAAAATGCCGACCGTATTTTGGTGCTCGACCAGGGCCGCGTTGTGGAGGAAGGTACCCATCAGGAACTATTGAGCAAAGAGGGTATCTATTCCAACCTCTACCGTCTGCGCTATGCCAACGAAGAACTCTTCGAGAAATATTTCCTACCGGGTGTAGAATTAACCCAAGACTAAGTAAATGGAGGGCAGTCTAGCCCTCCATTATTTGATATTAGCCCCAAGCCGACTTTTCCAAAAAAGAAAGGCGGTTCTACTGGGCTGAAATGAGAAACAATGAGCATTATTCGAACTGAAAACCTGACCAAAACCTATTCCACCGGAGGGGTTGAAACAAAAGCCTTGGATGGAGTTTCGCTCAGCATTGAACCGGGCGAGTTTGTGGCCATTATGGGGCCCAGTGGCTGCGGTAAATCCACGTTGTTGCACATGTTGGGCGGCCTGGACCGGCCAAGCAGTGGCGAAGTTTGGATCAACGACCAGGCAATCTCCAAGATGCGGGATGATGACCTCACCCGTCTGCGCCGCCGCGAAATTGGTTTTGTTTTCCAATTCTTTAACCTTATTCCAGTGCTTTCCGCAGCAGAAAACGCGGCCTTGCCTTTGCGGCTGGATGGTGTAGCCAAAACCACCGCCGAATCAGCCGCCAATATCTGGCTGGAACGATTTGAACTCTCAGAACGGACCCTCAACCGCCCTGATCAGCTTTCGGGCGGCCAACAACAGCGGGTAGCCATCGCACGTGCCCTGGTAGCTGAGCCCAAACTGGTGCTTGCGGATGAACCTACTGGTAACCTGGACACACACGCGTCTGAAGAAATTGCTGGCTTGCTTAAACAAATCTCGCAAGATTGGCAACGCACCGTTGTGATGGTCACGCATGACCCACGTCTGGCAGCTTATGCGGACCGCATTATCTTCCTGAAAGATGGCAAAGTTGTGGGTGACCAGGTCACTCAGGAAGGTAACCGCGAATCGCTCACAACCCCTCTCACGCAATCTGAAAAGTAGGGCCATATGCAAACTTCCATTGCTTTAGCCTGGCGTTATCTTTGGGGTCACAAAACCCGCACTTTTCTGACCACCCTGGCAATTTTCTTTGGGGTTATGGTTGTTTACGGCCTGAACGCCATCATGCCGGCTATGTTGTCGGCCTTTCGCGCCAATGCCATGGCTGCCAGCGGCAAGGTAGACCTGGAAATCACGCATATCAATGGGGACCTGTTTGATTTGCAGATGCTTGAAAACCTCAAAACCTTGCCTGAAATTTCCACCATCAGCCCGATACTTTTCAGGTCAATGGCTTTGCCAGCCAACATGACTGATCGCAATCCGAACACGGCCGATCCCATTGCCGCAGTCAATCTTGTGGGCGTAGACCCAGAGCTGGATAGCGCTTTACATGCCTACCAGCCCAAAGAAGGCCGCTTTTTAGATGCTAATGACGAGCGCGCGCTTGTAATGACGCAGCACTTTTCTGAATTGACCACTCTTAAACTTGGGGACCAAATTCCCCTTACAACGCCATCAGGTCTGCAGTACTACAAGATCGTCGGCATCCTCAGTGACCGCATCAGCTTGGGGAACGAAGAATTGCGCTTACCCCTTGCCCAGATGCAAACGGATTTCATGGTTCCTGGAAAGGTTAATTTACTGGAAGCCAACTTTACCGCCATCCCCGAAACGGAACGTCCAGCAGTAATGGACAAAGTTCGGACTGCTCTGGGTGAATCCTTCAAGATAGGCGGCCTTGATTCCGGTGAAGGCGTGCTTGCCAACCTGCAATTGGGTACTGCCATTATGAGCTTCCTGGGTGTGCTTGCCCTGCTTATGGGCGGGTTCATCATTTTCAACACTTTCCGCACCATCCTGGTCGAACGCAAGCGGGATATTGGCATGCTGCGGGCTATCGGCGCGACTCAGAAGACGATCAGCCAGATGATCCTTTGGGAAGGTCTCATGCAAGGTTTACTTGGTAGTCTGGCCGGCATTCTGGTGGGTTGGATCCTGGGTAGCTTTATGGTAAAGGGTATGCAGGGCTTGTTTTCGCAATACATCAACGTCCAAATCACTCCTCCAGGTTTTTCAACGAGCCTGGCAAGTATGAGCCTTGCTTTGGGTTTGGGTGTTACCTTGCTGGCCGGCTGGCTGCCCGCCCGCAGTGCCATGCGCATCACCCCCATGGATGCCCTCAGGCCTTCCCTTGGTAAGGTGAGCATTAATCGCTTGCTAAAGCCGGGCTTCTGGGCTGGTGTGGCGATGTTAGTGCTTGCGGTAGCGGCATTGCTAACGCGCAGCACTGCCTGGCTGGGCGCTGGTGCTTTCTTATTGGTGGTTGGCCTGGTGCTGGCTACACCCGTCCTGATTTATCCCCTGGCAAGCGCTCTTGGGTGGGTGGCTTCACGCTTGTTCCCAAAATCTGAAAGCGCGGACCTGGCACGTAACAATCTGGTGCGGCAGCCTTCGCGCACGGCCACGACTGCCAGCGCCACCATGATTGGCTTTGCCATCCTGGTTGCCGCTGTTTCTGTGGTTCAAAGCGCTACCATCGGTTTCGAGCATGTCCTGCGCAAGAGTTTAGGCTCCGACTTAATTCTCATGCCGACTTCCGTTGCGCTCTGGGGCACGAATATTGGTGCTTCACCAGAATTTGCGGAAAGCATCCGCGGTTTGCCCTCCGTTGCCACGGTTAGCAGCTTGCGTTTTGCGCCTGTGACTATCAACGGCAGCACAGTCTCTGTATTGGGCATTGACCCGGTTGATTTCCAACAAATCAGCGGTCTTGAATTCACCAAGGGGAATGAGGCTGAAGCCTATGCTGCGTTGAATGAAACTGGCACCGCGATTATTAACCCGTTGCTGGGGTCGACACTCAACAAAAAAATTGGAGAAAATATCACTTTGCCAACGCCAACAGGTCCCAAAGAATACCGTATTGTTGGAATGGGGGCGGATTTTCTTAATGCCAAGTTAGCCACAATTTACGTGTCCAGGCAATCCATAGAGCAGGATTTCCTCAAAAATGAAGACATTTTGCTGCAAATTGGGCTGACAGATCCATCCAAAAAAGCGGAAGCAGAAACGCAAATCAAAAGCTTGATGGCTGCCTATCCCCAATTCCGATTATTAGTTGGGGCAGACTACATCAATGAAAACATCAGCTTACTCAAGGCTGCCACAACTGGCTTGTTCCTGATGCTGGTTTTTCTGGCATTTCCTTCACTGCTGGCCATGCTCAATTCCATGGTGGTAGCGGTGATTGAACGCACCCGTGAAATCGGCATGCTCAGGGCAGTAGGCGCTACCCGAGCGCAAGTGCGCTCAGCGATTACGCATGAGGGCATCATACTGGCTTTGATTGGATCCATATTGGGAATAGTCGCTGGGATTTACCTTGGATATGTCGGTTCCATGGCCATGCAAGCACTGGGTTACCCGATGGAATATGTTTT
>CAYMNM010000119.1:0-2347 GCA_964391795.1 uncultured Anaerolineaceae bacterium
GACCGGTGAACAGCCTGCCCCTGAGCGCTAACAAACGCGATCACCTGTCCCAGGTTGTCATGCAGGTCACGCGCCACCCGCCCCCTTTCCTGCAGCATGGCCAAGGCACGTTGCTGCTCAACGATCTGCGCCTGGGCTTGCTTTTGCGCTGTGATGTCGCGCAGGAGCAGTAGCTGCCCAAGTTCCACCGCTCGCCAATCTTTAATAACGGAGGTCTCAAGGATGTAATTGCGGGGTCCAAGCGCAGTATTCAGGAAGATTTCAGTCTGACCTGCCCCTGCAGCAAGTAGATTTTTAACCACGTCCGCATCCGATGGCAGCAAGGTCTGAATTTGCTGGTTACGCGCATGCTTCCTAGAGGTCGCCAGCAAAGCCTGCGCAGCCGGGTTCAGGTCCACTATCCTTCCCTCTGTGTCTAAAACCACCATCCCCTCAGGCATTTGCGTGATCACCATCTGCATCGCTAATGGAATCGGATCAAAGAGTCGGAAACCAAACAGGGCAATAACATACATCAGGTAGATAAAAGCAATTCCAATAATGTCCAGGGGTAGATCCGACTTGAAAACCTGGGCAAGATCTAAAACAAAAAAGACTCGTACCATAAGCTGCCCAAGTGCCATGATCGCCACCGGCCAGCGGTGTTGTGGCGAGCGCGCAAACAACCAGCCAAAGACAATGAAATTTGCGATGCCCAACCCATACCCGTAAGCTATAAAAAACTTCCCAACGGTACCAATCGATGGGGTAAGCGTTTGGTCAAATTGGAAACTGATCCACATGAGTTGGTGGAGATTGCTGGTAAGGGTCAGGATTAAGACCAAGATTGGCGCGATTGATAGCAAAGCCAGGTTGCGGCGTGTCAGCCAGCGCCCTGGCCAGGCGTACTCCAACACAAAGCAGGTAATGGAAGTTGTGGAAGCAAGTTGAAAAAAGGCCTGAAACTTGAACCAGAAGATCTTGGTGCCAAGTTCCACGGCCATGTATTCCATCACTGAGCCGGCAGCCCAGAGTGTGGCAAACAAAATGCCGATGGCAAACGGAACCGCGCCAGCCACCTGGCGGTGACGCCAGGCCTGGGCAGCCAGAGCCAACAAAAATATAACCGCTAAAACGGATAACCAGATCTGGGGACTAAAAGCATAAGATTGATCCATTTCACAACCAATCTGGATCTGCCAAGTCGTAATTGAATTCAGTAAACATAATTGTACTATTTTTTCCCTGGCAGAAAATGAGGACCTGGGTTTCGAAGGCAAGCAGAGGTTCTATGGGGCGATCGGCCTGATGGACACCATCTGCCAAAACCGGCTTGCTAGATTAATGCGTCGGGTTGCGGTCCGTAAATATGTGTGATTTCCACGAACGCGGTCCCTCCACGCCGACTTACGACAACTGATATAACATGAGACCTTGCGGTCACAAACCGCGCACGGTGTGGACACTACCCATCTGCTTTGCAACGGGTACAGGCGGCACAAACCAGAGGGAAAGGTCGGGTTGCGCTTCCCAAGGAGGTGATAGACGGAAATACAGTGTCACTCCACGCCGACCTACGCAATCGCAAGAGTGGTAGATATTGTTCGTGTTGTCGGATTAAAAATCGCAATCCGACCTACGCCTACTGAGGACACAGTGGGCAGGCGCTGGGTCCTGCCGCTACCAAAGAAGCAGGTCTGGTTGTTATTAGATGGCTGGACAGGCACAGGGTACCTATGTTTACCAGATAATGCTCGAGAAGGAAACTGACGAAATAAACTGTTTCACAAAATTGAGCGATTGCAAACAATCACTCTGGCACTACGCAACCTTTATCTTTTGGAACCTCGAGTTGATCCTCTGGGTGAACACCTGCCATCAACAGTCCGATATCCTCCCTGGTGGCAGTGGCCCTATCAAGAATGTCGATAATGTTACCCTCATAAATTACCGCGATACGATCGGAGAGGGCCATGATCTCATCAAGATCCTCTGAGATCAACAGAATGGCCGTGCCAAGCGCGCGCTGCTCGAGCAGTTGTTCGTGCACATATTCACTGGCGCCAATATCCAAACCGCGCGTCGGTTGCGCTGCGATGATCGCTCGGGGCTTGCGTGAAAGCTCCCTGGCCAGCAACAGTTTCTGGATATTCCCACCTGAAAGACTGCGCGTCTGCGTGTTCAACGAAGGCGTTTTAATGTTGAATTGGTTGACCATGCGGCGGGAGTGCTCTTCGATGTATTTCATGCGCAAAAAGCCATGGGTGGAGAATGGATACTTGTGATGCTCCCGCAAAATCAGATTTTCAGAGATGTTGAAGTTGCGAATCATGCCATCTTTCATGCGTTCTTCTGGGATGTATGACAA
>CAYMNM010000119.1:2447-5633 GCA_964391795.1 uncultured Anaerolineaceae bacterium
GTGCCAATCTTTTTTCCATTGCGTAAAACAGTCACCCGATCACAAATCTCCACCACTTCGTGCAGCTTGTGGGAGATGAATACCAGGCCGTAACCGTCAATCAACATCTGGCGCATGATGACAAACAACTCGTCCACTTCCTGAGGGGTCAAAACGGCTGTCGGTTCATCCAGCAATAAAAGTGATGCCCCACGGTAAAGGGCTTTGATGATCTCAACCCTTTGCTGTTGCCCCACTGAAAGTTGCCAAATGTAATTGTTCGGATTGATTTTAAGGTTGTATTTCTCACCCAATGCAAGAATCTTCTGTGAAACCTGATCAAGGTCCGTCAAAGGTCCGCGGGTGGATGCCAGGCCTAAAGCCACATTTTCTGCCACCGTAAGCGTGGGTACCAACATAAAGTGCTGATGGATCATGCCGATGCCGTGTTTTATCGCCACTGTTGGCGAGGTAATTTGCACTGGCTTATCATCCAAGAGAATGCGCCCAGCGTCTGGTTTATACATCCCATAAAGCACCTTCATCAGGGTACTTTTGCCTGCCCCGTTTTCACCCAATAAAGCGTGTACCTCGCCTGAAAAAACATCAAAATCAACGTTGTCGTTGGCTAGAACGCCAGGGAAGCGCTTGACAATCCCTTCCATTTTCATGGATCTAAAGGCGGATTGGATGGCAGTCTGTTTTTCCATATTAACCAAACCTAACTTATCAATTTTGTGCCCCAGGCTTACGCCTGGGACACAAATAAGGCTTTTAATATTTAAGGTAATGTGTTGGTGATAGTACCCGAAACAATTCCTTCGACTGTGGCTGTCATAGCGGCTTTGACATCCTCTGAGAGTTCAATTTCAGGATTGACAGAGATGCCCAGGCCTTTGTTGGCCAACTCAATGTTGAAGAATTCTCCGCCCAAGGTTCCGGCTGCACGTAAAGCAATGATGTCGCGCAATACCACTTCCCAGTGGTAGACTTGCGAAGCAACAACAGTGTCAGGTGCATAGCTAGCTTGGTCTGCCTGAGTACCGAACCAGTAAAGACCGGCTTCCTGGGCTTTACCAATCGCACCAACAACCATCTGAGCTGATCCGGTTAGGATATCCGCACCAGCTGCAATCTGGGTTGTAGCCGCTTCCGAGGCCAAGGCAACATCAGAAAACGAACCAGTGTAAGTCTTCAAAACCTGGATGCTTGGGTCAACCGACATCACACCTGCCGTAAAACCATCTACGTACAACTTGGCATCGCCGGTTTCAATCGGGCCAATGATGCCAATCACCTTGCTCTTGGTCATATTAGCAGCCATAACACCAAAGACAAAGCCTCCCTGGTCTGAGGCAGCTTCATACGAGAAAATATTCGGGATTCCCGATGTGTCAACAGCTGTTCCCCAGGCAAAGGTCGTATTTGGGAAGTCAACGGCAATTTCCTGCACCGATGAACCATACTGAGAACCATGCCCAATTACGATATCGAAACCCTGACTGGCGTAGTCGCGCAGGGCAGCGGCAGCATCATCAACCACGAACAGGTTTTCGGAATAAACGTATTCAAGTTTATCCTCGCCTAACTCGGCTTGCAGAACCTTCATAGCGTCTGAGATGCTTTGGGTGAACGCCAGGTCGTTGATGTTGCTGGGTGAGACAAACGCAACCCTCACCTTTTTTACCTCTGGCGCAGCTGGTTCCGCTGGTGCGGCTGGCGCGGCCGGTTCTGCTGGTGCAGCTGGCGCTGCTGGTGCAACAGGAGCTGTGCAAGCAGCCATCACAAAAACGCTTACTAACAAAATGGAAATCAATATTGAATACTTCTTCATTACATCTCCTTTTACTTACTGTTTGGTTTCACAAATACTGCCACTAAATGGTGAGCAGCATGTACTGCTTCGATCAACCTTCTCTCTCAAATACCTTTGTCAGTGCGGAGGGCCCGCGTGATTTAGATAGCGTTAAGGCCAAGACGACGATGGTTAAGATATACGGCATCATGACCGCAAATTCAGAGGGGATTGGTACGCCCAACACCTGTATCCAAAGTTGAAGTGCGTTTACCAGGCTAAACAACAAAGCGCCGCCCAGGATTCCCCATGGTCTCCAGCCCCCAAAATAAACCAGGGCGACCGCAATGAAGCCTTGGCCTGCAGTCATGTGCTGTTGAAATACGTTCAACAAGGCGATAGAGAGCGAAGCACCGGCGATACCCGAGAGTACCCCTCCCAGGGTAACAGTAAAATAGCGCACGCGAGACACACTGACCCCCAATGAGTCAGCCGCTTCTGGGTTTTCACCAACAGCCCTGATTTTGAGGCCAAGCGTGGTTTTATTTAACACAAACCAGGCCACCGGCACCAGCAGAAAAGCCAGGTACACCAGGATGTTTTGGCTGAAGAAAACTTCACCAAGCACTGGGATTTTGCTGAGCAAGGGGATCTCCAATCGGGGAAAGCCCTGGATGCTCTGCACTTTTCCGATCACTTTTTCGAAGAGCAAGTTGCTCATGCCAAGACCGAAAAGATAAAAGCCGATACCGCTAATCCCTTGGGTGGCATGTAAATTTACCGTAACAAAGGCCATCGCCAAGCCCATCAAGGCTCCAACCCCCATGGCTGCCAAGACCCCCAGCCAGAGGTTGCCGGTTTCCAACGCCACATAGAACGCGGTAAATGCCCCCAAAAGCATTTGGCCCTCAACCCCCAAATTCAAAACGCCGCTGCGTTGACCAAACATTTCGCCGATGGAAGCGAAGAGGTAGGGTGTAGCCAGTCGGATACCCGAAGTAATGATGCCCAGAATAACCGTGCCGGTAAGTACCTGGCCGATCATGCTGCCTCCTCCTTGTGATCTCTTTTCGCTCGATCAGAAGCGAGCCCGACATCTGGCGATGCCATGGCCTGGCGTTTGCGTTGATTACGCTTGCGAATTAACTCACTGCTGACAACAAACACAACCACCAACCCGTTAAGCGCGGTTATCAAAGCAGAGGGTACCTGAACAGCCCGCTGTAAAGCATTCGCCCCAACCAGCAATGAACCAAAAAGGATCGAAGCAGGGATGGTAAGCAATGGATGCAATTGGCCAAACAATGCCGCCACAATACCATTAAAACCCGCGTTGCCGGTGAAACCGGTGGCTGAACCATCCGTGATCATACGGTAATTGACACCATAAACCTGCATCATGCCGGCAAGAC
>CAYMNM010000120.1:0-5543 GCA_964391795.1 uncultured Anaerolineaceae bacterium
AACATGGCCGCGAGTAATCCTGCTCTGGGTGGCGACCCCAAAACCCTCAATCTTCCTACCATGCAGAACAACTTCTGTTTCAAACAATGCAGCTGGACCCGTACGCTTAAAAGTGTAAGCGACGGTTCTGTAAAATATTCAGTTGACACTAGTCTTTATCCTTGGATTTCAGTTGAACCTTCTGTGTTTACACTTGTAGAAGGGGAAACGCAAACCCTCAATATCACTGCCCGGGAAGTAAATGTGGCGCTGCAACAGTATGAGTTTGCCCAGATCGATTTGGTCCCTGACCAGGTAAGCTTACCACCTCTACACCTTACCGTTGCTGTGCTATTCACACCGATAATCCACTATTACTTCCCTTACATCGTCAAATAGCGCGCTTGAAACCTGACATCTAATCCTTTAGAATTGGCTGGATTATGATCCATGCCGATACCCACATCCATTCCAACTTTTCCCCTGATTCGAATGCCAGCCCAGAATCCATGGCAGAAGCTGCCATCGCGCAGGGGCTGAAAACCCTGGTCTATACCGATCACTACGACATTGACTACCCTAACATTCCCGACCCAAGTATGTTCCTGCTGGAAAAACCTCGGTACTTTGAAACTCTAAGACTACTGCGCGAGCGTTATAAAAACAAACTTGAAATCCTGATTGGTGTTGAAATTGGCCTTGCAGCACAGCAAGCAGAAGAAATCACAGCCTTTGCGGATGGAGAACCCTTTGATTTTGTTATTGGATCTTCGCACGTGGTTTATGGCAAGGATCCTTACCTACCCGGTTACTTCGATGGGATGACCGAACGTGAAGGCTACGCGCTTTACTTTCGCAGCATCGCAGACAATGCCCGGGCTATCAAATGCTACAATGTCTATGGCCATCTGGATTATGTAGTGCGTTATGGCCCCAACAAAGACCGCGAGTACCATCCTTACGACTATCTGGATATCTTCGACCCAGCCCTCAAGACCATCATTGCTGATGGCAAAGGCATTGAACTCAACACCGGCGGCTGGACGAGAGGTATTAATCAAGCCCATCCGCATTTTGACCTGTTAAAACGTTACCGCGAATTGGGAGGCGAGCTCATCACTGTAGGCAGTGACGCACACTCTCCTCGTTCTGTGGGATATGGTTTTGACCGGGCAGAAGAATTGTTGAAGACTGCTGGTTTCAAATATTACGCAGTTTTCAAAGCCCAAAAACCGCACTACTATCCTTTGTAGTCATTCAAGAGAGGCAGAAGAATTATGCAATATCGAAAAATTCAACGCATTGTACGTGGCGTTCCGGCAGTTGACGGTGCGGGTGTCAGCCTTGTCCGTGTTTTGGGACCTTCAACCATTGAAGATTTTGACCCCTTCCTGATGCTGGATTCCTTTGATTCCCGCGACCCGCGCGACTACACGGCGGGTTTTCCCATGCACCCGCACCGCGGTATTGAAACTGTTACCTTCCTCATCCAGGGCATTATGGATCACGAAGATAGCCTTGGCAATAAAGGGCGCATCAACAATGGCGATTTGCAATGGATGACCGCTGGCAGCGGCATCATGCACCAGGAAATGCCTCGCGCTGCTGAGCGCATCCTTGGTTTCCAGCTCTGGCTAAATCTGCCCCAAAGCGAAAAAATGACCACTCCCAAATACTTTGACATCAGTCCCAAAGATATCGCTGAGGTCGAAATCCCTCAGGGCAAAGTGCGCGTCATCTCCGGCGAGTATGCTGGCGTCGAGGGTGTCAAGCCACATCACATCCAGGCACGTTTCCTGGATTTCAGCCTTGAAGCCGGTAAAACCCTTGATGTTGCGGTTAACCCCACTGAAACCGTCTTTGTCTTTTTGCTTGAAGGGGATGCCGTAATTGATGGGCAGAAGATCGCGGAGAAATCTGCGGTACTGCTGGTGGATGGTGATACCGTAAAAGTTGAAGCCCTCTCTGATCGCAATCTGAGTTTTCAGTTGCTTTCTGCCCCGCCGCTGCATGAACCGGTTGCCTGGGGTGGACCCATCGTTATGAACACCCGCGAGGAAGTGATGCGCGCCTTCGAAGACTTGCGTCAGGGCACATTCATCAAGGAATCAGCCACAGGACTCTAAAATCCACCTTTAGGTGCTATTAGACTGGTTTGTGCATCTCAGAGTCTCAGAATTATGCACAAACCAGTACAATTTTCCCCACCTTATGCATTAGAACTTGCGCAATCATCGAATTGGTATATAATCAATTTACCGAATAAACAACTAATTAAGACCTTTGCCAATAGGCAGCCCCCCTTACTTAATGAAATTTCTTTTGACAATTGATATCTTCCCCTATGTGCGATTTAAGCACAAATTCAGATTAGCTTGAGACAAGCAGGATAAGCCATGGATATTTTTAGTTTAGAAACAAAAAGCCTCAAAGAGTTACGCCAAATCGCTAAAGACCTCAACTTCCCCGAACCTATTAGAGCAAAAAGAGAAACTCTCATTTCCAAAATCGCCCAAATTCAGGCCGAGCAGGAAGGTTTGGAAATGCGTGGTGGCGTGCTTGAGATTATGAATGAAGGCATTGGTTTTTTACGCACTAATTATCGCATCGGCCCGGAGGATGTTTATGTTTCCCAGGCGCAACTGCGTCGCTATGACTTGCGTTCAGGGGACTTTGTGATTGGTCATGTGCGCCCTCCCCGTGAATCTGAACGGCATTATGGCCTGCTCAAGGTTGAAGCTATCAATGGTCTTAATCCGGATGAGCACCGCAAGCGCATCAAGTTTGAAAACATCACCCCAATTTTCCCTGACAAGCTACTTAATATAGAGCACGATTACCGCAACCTCTCCACCCGCATGATCAATCTGATTGCCCCCATTGGCGCTGGGCAGCGTGCCATGATTGTTTCGCCACCAAAGGCCGGCAAAACCACCATCCTCAAAGATATTTCCAACGCCATCGCTGCCAACCATCCCGAAGTACGGCAAATTCTGTCCTTGATCGGTGAACGCCCTGAAGAAGTGACTGATATGGACCGATCCGTTGAGGCCGAAGTGATTGCCAGTACTTTCGACGAACCAACCACTGCTCATGTGCATATGGCTGAAATCGCGCTCGATCGTGCCAAACGCCTGGTTGAAAATGGTCTGGATGTAGTTATCCTGATGGATTCTCTAACCCGCCTGGCCAGGGCTTACAACATGGTTGTGAACCCTTCAGGCCGCACGCTTTCTGGCGGTATGGATCCTTCAGCCCTCTACCCCCCCAAACGCTTCTTTGGCGCAGCGCGTAACCTGGAAGATGGCGGCAGCCTCACTATTATTGCCACCGCTTTGGTGGATACAGGTTCACGCCTGGACGATGTGGTATACGAAGAGTTCAAGGGCACCGGTAATATGGAACTACACCTTAACCGCAAACTTCAGGAACGCCGCATATTTCCGTCCATCGATATTGAAAAATCTTCCACTCGCCGTGAAGATCTCTTGCAACCACCAGCACTGTTACAGCGCATCTGGCTGATGCGCCGCATGTATCTTCAAATGATTTCCACCCCGCCGCAAGGCGCCGGTATGGATAACGCCGTGGCCACCGAAGCCATTCTGCAGAAAATGGAAAAGACCAAAACCAACATCGAGTTCCTCGAAAATCTTGTGGATATGTAAAAACCTCAAAAAATAAAGTTTTTAGTTTGTGGTATAACCGCCTGTAATATGGAACAAAATAGCCCCAATCCGGATTCTTTTTCCGATCCCAACGAGGGAGTTGTGCCAACGACTGCTGATTCTGACGCGCAGGAGTTGACGATTGCGGTAGAACTCAGTACTGATGGGGTTACTGAAGCAGACGCCGCGCCCACAGCTGAAACCGAAGAGTACAAAGAACCCAACGCCCTGCCCTCCATCCTGGCATGGATGCTGGCTGTGATTATCTGTGGCGGCTTATTCTTCATTTTCATCTGGCAGAAGAATATTGCCAGAGTCCTGGCAGAGCAAAGCTCGGTGGTAGTCATTCCTGAATACACCCCCGCAGAAAATTTGGACCAAAACGCGCTGGCAGCCATGCCAGTATACCTGCCCACTCACGTTCCGGGCGAAATTGCCCGCGATCCACACGCCCACACCGATGCTAACAAGGCTTACCGTCCAAAAGCAGTGGACTATACGGTGGTTGAAGGTGATAACGTCACACTTATCTCACAACAGTTCGGCATTGAGCCCATCACAGTCCTGTACAACAACTACAATGTCCTGAATGATCAGATGGACTTTTTGCAGGTTGGCGATGTGCTTACGATCGCGCCCACTGATGGCATTTGGTACAAGTGGCGTAACAAAGACACTATTGAATCCGTGGCTTCCAAATTTGGTACCACCGTGGATGCCATTAAGCTTTTTCCAGGCAATGATTTTGATCTGAGCGACCCAAAAGTTGCACCGGGCACTTTCGTAATGATACCGGGTGGCTCGCGCGAAATCATTGAACCAGCTCTACCAGTCATGCCAGGTGTGGCTGGGGGCGGCACAATGGGCATTCCAGCCGGACCCAATGTTTGCTCCAGCGGGGGTACTTACCTTGGAACAGGCAGCTTTATTTGGCCCAGTGCCACACACTTTATTTCGGGTAACACCTTTGGCCCTGGGCATAACGGTATTGATATTGGTGCCGGCGAAGGCTCGCCCATCTTTGCTTCGGATGGCGGCGTTGTAGTTTACTCAGGATGGCTTGAACCAGGGTATGGGTACATGGTTGAGATCGACCATGGCAACGGTTTCTACACGATATATGAACACATGATTAGTTACCCCGAAGTTAGCCCCTGCCAAAGGGTCAATCAGGGAGATGTGATTGGTTACACTGGCAATACTGGTAACTCTTTCGGTGCTCACATCCACTTTGGCATTCTAACCGCAGCTGGCCCTGTAAACCCTGGTTATTATTTGCCATAAGTCTGAACTTGTCTGTATAATAAGATTTCACGCTCCAGTAGCCCAAATGGATAGAGCAAGGCACTCCTAACGCCTAGGTTGGGGGTTCGAGTCCCTCCTGGGGCATGCAAGCAGCACCGATAGTGCTGCTTTTTTTATCCTCAATTTTTTTTTGGGGCTTGTTTTATTGGGTTTTTGCAGATTTCAGAATGTACCAAAAACCCGCGAATTACTCAGTGATTTGCTGCCGAACCCAGAGCAAAAGCACCTGTCCTTCAGGCGTTTGGCTGGCTTGTGCGGCCACAATCACCGCCTCAGCACGCAAACCTATCCGATCGCGATATTCCAGGTACATCGGGTTGCCTGCAGCCCAGTTTTGCTGGCAACGCTCTAATAAGGCCTGATTATTGAAGGTGCGCACTGTGGTAAATCCAGTTTCATAAAGGAAGGGACCCTCCAAAACGCTGTTAGCCCAGGCATGGGGACCGCTGAAACCCAATCCCTGGGATGTAGGTTGAAAGATGGGTGTGGGCCCTTCAATGATGGTTATCTTGTTGTCCATGAGCGGCTATCATACCATAATGAACCCGTGGCAGGCACAAAAAAAAGTGGAGGCGAACCTCCACTTTTTTT
>CAYMNM010000121.1:0-3185 GCA_964391795.1 uncultured Anaerolineaceae bacterium
GAGTGCAACGAAGAATCTTCTAGATGCGATTTACTACCAGTAGATTCTTAATCCATAATACTTCGCACCGTGAGTACGCAAGCAGTCGCAATTGAGGCTCAGAATAACAGGCTGAGAGCGGGGTCGCACTTACCTGCCCCGCTACGCGGGAAAAGCCTTCCAAAAAGCGCGCCAGAGCTCAACATCCTCAGCCGTGGCCAACTTGTCGTGGTTGATCGCCAGGGCAGATTTATCACCTGAAGCTTTGGTCTGAATATTGACGCTCACAGTAGAGCCATCAGCCAGCTTGCAGCGCCAATAGCGCCACTTATCAGTTCGGCTTACCTGGGCTTCACCGTCAAGCGGAATGCCGTTAAAGGCGCTCAAACCAGAGGTCCAGTTCTGCCATGTGTCAAGAACCGCGTCCATACCCCCCGGCAGGGTGCGGCTGACCGTGACGCTGAACGCGCCATCACAGCGCTGGCCGGGCATACGCCTGCCGATCTCTTGCTCGTAAAGCACCGTTACGCCCTGCGCCCACCACTCTGGGCTGGTGGACCGGCCGCGCTCATTGATAAGGCGCAGTGCTTCGCGAGCAATTGCGGTATGGTCAAGCGCCTTATAGGGCTCAAGTAAATTCAGCCAATCTTGCCAGAGGATGCCAGAACCTGTTTCAATCGATTTGATTTTGCTTGCATCCGTCATAATAGCCCCTCCACAACCCTGCGGATAAGTTCGAGTGGCAATGGTTCTTCCAGCCCGAACCATATTGAACCCTTGCTGTGGATGTAGGGTTTCAACTCATCCTGGAGGGCAGGGTCCGCGGGTACCGGGTAGATGGCCACGTGATCCTTGAAACCGGAGATGAAAACTTTGGCGCGCTTGGCATCGGTCTTATATCCCAAAATGCCATAGCTCAACACTTCCTGAGCCTCAGGCAGCAAACCTCTTACGAACAGGCGCAGTTTATCAAACTGGGGGCGCGCGGCGGCTGGAACGCGATTCACATATTCCTCAACTGATTTCACCTTCTCCTGGGGGCTTGCATTCAGCTTCCAGGAGATCTGCAACATTTCTTTGAGAACCGAGAGCTCAATGTCGCTGAGTTTATTGACGTAGAGGCACGAGACGCTGGTTTTGTGCTTGCCCAAGCGCTCAAGCTGCCCCTTGTAGTGGTCGAAACCTTCCATGAAGTAAATAGTAATGGCAGCTTTACGCGGGCTGAAGGCTATTTCGGGCATGTCGCCTTCCCGGCCGGTTTCGTAGCGGTAGTGCTGGGTGCCAAAGCCTATAATAGAGGGGCCCCATAGCACAGGCGGATGGTTTGAGATGGTCTGGAAAAGCGCAATCAGCGTTTCAGCTTCTTCTTGCCGCTTCGGGCTCAGCCCGGCTAAGAAATCAGTAATGGGCACACTCGTTGGGAGGGTCTTGTTTTGTTCGTTGCTGGCCATGTCTGCCGCCTTTCTGAGTTCACGCTTGGTGGTTCACAATGGTCAGATTATAAAGGCGGCACCGCCCGGTTCTTAACGCGTGTAGAGGGCCGAAGGGCTCATTTTTGTGCAGAGCTGGGGGCTCTGGAGGGTAATCGTAGCTGCACCAGCAATACCGCGGCTGCCACCAGGGCACAACCCAGCAATTCCTGTGGGGTCAGGCGCTCACCCAGGAGCAAAACACCGAAGATGAGGGCAAAGACGGCCTCTAGGCTGAGGATTAAAGCTCCAACGGCGGGTTTGACGGTTTGTTGACCGATAACCTGCAGGGTGAAGGCAATGCCAACCACGGCAACACCGGAATAGATAGCCGTCCACCACGGTAGCGAAATGGCTGGGGCTTGCCAGCCTTCAATAAAGATGGCGATCAGGCCGGCGATGATAGATGTGACGAAAAACTGGCCACAGGCCAGTTTGAGGCCGTTCACCCGGGCTGAGAAGTGGTCGATCAGCAAAATATGGCAGGCCCACACAATTGAGCCGATGAAAATGATAAGATCACCTTTCTCAATGCTAAAACCTGACTTGATGCTGAGGAAGTAGAGCCCCAAGGCTGCCAGCAGAACTGCAGCCCACACTCTGAGCCGTACCTTTTTGCCGAGAAGAAAGCTTAGGATGGGCACAAAGACCATGTAGAGAGCGGTAATGAAGCCAGCTTTGCCAGCAGTAGTGGTGACCAGGCCAATCTGCTGCAAGGCGGTACCCGTGCAGAGCGCCAACCCGCAAGCCACGATGCCGAGAATGAGTATTTTCTTATCCGATTTTGGTATTGCGGTGGGTTCCGCGGATGGCTGCTTTTTTTGCAGAAGCAGGAAGGTCAAAACGATGCTGCCACCAATCAAAAAGCGGATGGAAATGTAGGTGAAAGGCTTGAAGACGAGCATGGCCTGGCGTTGGGCAATGAAGCCCGAGCCCCACAGAACGGAGGTGAGCAGCAGCAGCCATTCACCGTGCAGGGGTTTACGGGGCTGCGGTTTAGCCTTGCTGTGTTTTGAATCAAGCGCGGACATTGCAGGCTATTGTACTGCCTTTTTGCTTTGAAAGGGTGTCAAATAGGTTGCCAGCCCTCACCCTCATTGACATGTGGCCGTAGGGCGACGATTGACCTTCCTCTGGTCAATCCGCCGAAAACATCAAATCTATCCTGGGTCTATCGGATGTCTGAGAACAACCGGAAGGCCGGAGCGATTTTCATCGCTCCCTACCGCGAAAGTCAGAAGTGCCTGTGCAGGCTTTGGCCTTTACGTGCCGTCATTGCGAGCCGAGTTTGCGAAGCAATCTGGTTTTGAAAACGCGCAAAGATAGATTGCTTCGTCGCTTTACTTCTCGGAATGACAAAAATATTCGTCATATTTTGTGTGGATCTGTCCGTTAATCCAGGGTAGAGAACGCAGAAATGCGTTCAGTTATTGTTTTTAGGGGCAGAGGCATGCGCAGCGCCTTACCCAAGGTTGTCATGCTGAGCATCGCGAAGCATCTTCTAGTGGCTCTCTGCAGCCAGAAGACCCTTACTTCAAGGTGCTGCACACGGCGAGTACGCTTTGTAATCGCAAAACCGATTTAGAATGACCTACCGTGGTATTGTCTGGGGAATTAACGCAAGTAAGATCGCGAATTATGCTTATCCTCCGTTAATCCAGGGTAGAGAACGCAGAAATGCATTCCATCTTATATTCTGCCGCCGCTTAGGGCGATGATTAACCCTCATTTGGTCAA
>CAYMNM010000121.1:3285-5384 GCA_964391795.1 uncultured Anaerolineaceae bacterium
GGGCTTCGCGATTTCAGCAGTAAGACCTCCCCTGTGAAAACATAAACAGCTAAGATTACAAATGCCATCTCGAAAAGATGGAAAAATTCAAAAAGTGCCAATATCTACAGTCGTAGAGGTGCACACCCCGCCTTGATATAATCAGGCTTACCATTCAGGAGAGGTGCTATGCTCTTTATTGACAACTTAAACCATCATGACCCACGCCTTAACCTGGCGTTTGAAGAATTTGCCATCTGCAATATCGCACCAGAAGAGGAAATTCTGCTCTTCTACATCAACGAGCCTTCCATCATTATTGGGCGCAACCAGAACACGGTCCAGGAAATCAACCTGGATTACGTTAACGCGCACAACATTCACGTCGTGCGGCGACTCTCCGGTGGTGGGGCGGTCTATCACGATCTGGGCAACCTTAATTTCTCTTTCATCGCGCCATTTTCCGCGGAAAACTTCCATAACTTCCGCAAATTCACAGAGCCGGTGGTGAAAGTGTTGCAGAGCATGGGCGCCAACGCCGAACTTTCCGGCCGCAATGACCTGACCATCGAGGGTAAAAAGATCTCTGGCAATGCTCAATACGTCAAGGGGCAGCGCATGGTAAGCCATGGTACCCTGCTTTACCACACTGACCTCGACCGTGTAGGTGAGGCGCTGCGAGTGAAAGCCGCCAAAATTGAATCCAAGGGCATTAAATCTGTACGCAGCCGTGTGGCCAATATCACCGAGTACCTTGAAAACGCGCCCGACATAATGAACTTCAGACAGAAGATTATAGAAGGCGTGTTCGCCGGCAAGCCCGTGAATGAATACCGCCTAACTGAAGAGGATTGGCAGGGCGTGCGCCAACTTAAAGACGAACGTTATGCCACCTGGGATTGGAACTTTGGGCGCTCACCGGCGTTTAATTTGCGACGTGAAACACGCTATGTCGGTGGTGAGATTGAAGTTTTGCTAACCGTGAGCCAGGGAAAGATCCGTACACTCCGCTTTTTTGGTGATTTCTTTGGTCAGCGTGAGGTTCAACTGCTTGAGGACGCCCTGGAAGGCTGCAATTATGAACCAGCTGCGATGAAAGCCGCCTTAGCAGGATTTGACATCGGCCAGTATTTTGTCAACTTTTCAATTGACGAGTTGATCCAGCTTTTGTATTAATCACGCTAAAAGGTCAGTAATGAAACTTGCGGTTGTGGGCAGCATGAATTTTGATATCACCCTGGTGGTGGAGCGTCTGCCGGTTCTCGGCGAAAATTTGCGCTCGGATGAAACCTTGCAGTCCCCAGGTGGCAAAGGCGCCAACCAGGCAGTGGCTGCGGCCCGCTCCGGGGCGGAAGTGCACATGTTTGGGCAGGTGGGCAATGATCCTTTTGCCGAATTTGTGAGAGACAATCTGAAAGCCAATGGCATCAACACGGATGGCATATTAACGGACAAAAATGCGGCCACCGGCATGGCTTTTGTCATCGTTGAAGGCGGCGACAACCGGATCGTTTTTGCCGGTGGAGCAAATGACACTTTTGCACCGCACCAGGTAGAGGCATTGAGGGAACAGATTTTGGCCTGCGATGCCGTTTTGATGCAGAATGAGAATCGTGTGGAAACGCTTGCCAGGACGATCGCGCTGTGCAAGGGTAAGATGCCCATCTTTTTGAACCCGGCACCCGCGATGACTTATCCAGAAGGGATGCTTGATGGGGTGGACTATCTAACACCCAATCAATCAGAGTGTGAGTTTTACACCCATCAGCGGCTTGATGATATGGCAAGTGTTGAAGCCGGGCTGAACTTACTGCAAAAGATGGGCGTACGGGAACCTTTGATTACCCTGGGAAGCAAAGGCGTGGCCTATCTGAAGGCAGGTGTGGCGCGGATAATACCGGGGTTTAGTGTTGACACGGTGGATTCCACCGGCGCGGGGGATACTTTTTCGGGTTGTTTTGCCTATCGGAGGATGATTGGTGATGCACTTGAAGATGCCATTCGTTATGCCCAGGCGGCAGCGGCATTAGCGTGCACCAGGTTGGGGGCACAAGCGGCTATCCCCCAGGCAAGTGAAGTGTGGGAATTTTTGAAGCAGAACAAGTAGCTAATCAATAAAG
>CAYMNM010000122.1:0-3300 GCA_964391795.1 uncultured Anaerolineaceae bacterium
CACTAAAAGCTGTAACCGCTACTGAGGTGAGAAAGGCAACCATTTTGACTTTTGGTGCATTGATGCCCATGGCCTTGGCTGCCAGTTCGTCATTTCTTACCGCGATGCACTGGCGGCCATATTTACTGTTCTTAAAGAAAGCAGCCAGAGCGATGCTGACTATTGCCGATCCGCCTGCGATCCAAATATTGGTAATCTTGGGAATGCCAGTAAAACCAGAAGCACCACCGGTGAGGTTAGTAGCCTGGTTAAGCAAGGAGGTAATTGCTTCTCCAAAACCTAAAGTAACCAGTGAGATGTAATCTCTACGCAAGCGGACAGTCGGTAGCCCAACGATGAAACCAATTAAAACTGCCACAATAACAGCGATGATGCAGGCAGGTATAAAAGGAACACCTAACTTAGTGACCATAATAGCTGAGACATAAGAACCCAAAGCCATAAACGCTGCCTGCCCAAGTGAAAACATACCCGTCAGACCGGTCAGGATATAAACACCAGTTACTGAAACGATAGTAATAAAGATGAATGTCAAAATCGAGTTAATGAGTGCCAATTTGTAGCCCTACGCTTTCTCTTGGACGTTTGAACCAGCCAAGCCTCTTGGTCGGATCAGAAGGAAAGCAAGCATAATTAAGAAAATAATGACAGGGGAATAACCTGATCCAACGAAATTTATGAGCAGAGTTTCGGTCATACCCAACAAAACTGCACCAAGTATGGCACCCGGGAAACTGCCCAGACCTCCAATCACGGAAGCAATAAAGCCTTTTACTACCAACCCACCAAGGGTTGGGTAGAGCGTGTAGTTGATCCCCAGGAAAACCCCTGCCAAACCAGCCAGGGAGCCCGAGATCAGGAATGCGGTTTGGATAGCCCTAGTTGAATCGATGCCCATGAGCTTAGCCGTTTCGTGATCGAAACTAACGCTGCGCAGTCCACGCCCAATCCGGGTCTTGTTCAGCAGGTAGACGAGCAAGATTAACACAACCGCGCTAATCGAAAGCATCAGCAGATCAGAGGTTGAAATAACCCAAGTTCCGAGCTTGATGGTCGCATTTTTAAAGAAACGAGGATAGTTATAAAAATTCGCGCCAGCTTTAATGGTAACAAGCCCTTCATACAGAGAGCCCAATGTAATCGAAGAAACAAAATAATACTCCGAAGATGACTTACGGGCAATAATCCTTCGGAACGCAACCATTTCGCCAATCAGAGAAACCAAGGCACCTGTTACCACTGCTGTGAGGATGGTTGGTACCAAACCCCACCCTTTTTGCGCGGAAACAAAGTAACCCGCAAACGCACTGAATGCCATTAGGGCTCCATGCGAGAAGTTAGAAAACTTCAGCACATTAAAAATGATCGAAAAACCGGTCGCGATAAGCGCGTATACAGAACCGAGAGCAATGCCGTTGATCAGAATTTGCATGGCGTATTTCTTTCCCAAAAAATCCCCTCGCGCCAAATGACGCAAGGGGATTCGATCAAAAGGTAATTATTTGCCGACAGAATATCTCTGCAGCAGTACGGGGTCAGAGCCTTTGTAGGTGAACATGACCATTTCAAGGCCGGTTGGAGTGTGGGTTTGGGGGTCAATCGTGATGTTGCCGGTATAGCCAGGATAGTCCTTGAGATTTTCAACTGCATCACGGATTTTGGTGGAATCTGTACCGACTTCACCCATGATCTTTGCCAAAACGTTACCGAGATCGTAGCCGAGGAAGAACTTATTGGTGGCGTCAATGCCAGTTTTTTCCTTGACAGATTTGATCATCTCAGCATTCTTGGCCTCATTGGGATCAAGATTGTTGATGAAGTAAATGCCATCACCAGGTTCGCCAAGTAAGGTATTGAAGGGCGGATTGGCATCCAAGCCAGCAATTAAAGCACCGGTGAAACCGAGGGCGCGGGCTTGCTGGGTGATCAGGATCAATTCCTGGGTGTAGTTGGGCATGAAAATGGCTTCCACATTTTCGCTCAGGATCTTGCCAAGCAAGGTCTTGAAGTCTTTATCAGTGGCAGCGTAGGGAACAGGTTCCACAACTTCAGCACCAAGGGCTTTGGCTGTGTCCACGAAGGGAGTCAGCAAAGATTTGGAATATGCATTACCCTGGTTGTAGATTACACCAAATTTCTTGAAACCATTTTCCTTGACGGCATAGGTCGCCATAATCTCTGCCTGTTGATTGGCATTGGGTTGGAAGGCGAACATGTTTTTGTAAGGTGTACCATCTTCTTTAACCTGAGATTTGATATCAACAGAGAAGCCTACAACTGGCACATCGTACTGTTCGGAAATTGGGGCAATCGCCAGTGCAATATTCGCGATCGGAGGTCCGATAACAACACTGACTTTGTCCGTTGTGACGGCACGGGTGAAGGCATTGATGGCTTCATTGACGTCAGCTTTGGTGTCGTAGGTGATCATCTTGATCATCTGACCATTGACACCGCCCTTGGCATTGATTTCATCAAAAGCCCATTTTGCACCTGCTTCAACCATCTTACCTAAAGTTGAAGTGGGACCGGAGATGTCTTGCAGACATCCGACCAGGATTTCACCAGCGGGTTGTGCTTCGGCTGGTTTGGCTTCAGCTTCCGCCTGGGGAGCAGCGGTCGGAGCAGCAGCAGGAGCTGTGCAGGCGACCATGCTTAGAATCATGATGACGCTAAGCAAAACCGTAACTAATCTTTTCATTCTTATCCTCCATTTATTTTTCTGGGTGCAAAATTGCTACCCAGTTAATCAACTCTGTTCACTTCATCTATAATACGCCGCAATTGCTTATCCACAAAACGAATTCATAGCAAATTGTTAATGTAATGTTCCGTCTAGTGGAATATTGTTTCAATTAATGATACAATGAATGCAAAATAGCGTCAAGGCTTTAAAACAATACGCCTGGTAATACTTGGTTGTCGAAAAGTAATAATGGAAGATGTTATGACAGAGACAGTGCAAAATGGAAGTGAACAGGTCAGATCAATCGTACGGGCATTCTCAATGCTTGAGGCTATTTCGAATGCCAATGGCGAAAAGTTGGGAATTCAAGACCTGGCCAAAGCCTCCAAACTGAGCAAAGCTACGGCTTATCGCATCGCATCAACTTTAGTTTCACTGGATTACCTTGAAAAGGATGGAAACAATAAATACAGTCTCGGGCTTAAACTGATTAGCCTCAGCGCGGTTGTATTAAATAACCTGCAACTTGTGGAAGTAGCCAAGGCAGAACTGCAGGACCTGGCTAAAGAAATTGGCCTTACCACCCACCTGGGAACCCTGGACGGCAACGATTT
>CAYMNM010000122.1:3400-5369 GCA_964391795.1 uncultured Anaerolineaceae bacterium
GAAGAGAATGAGAAATTTGTCCGCTGTGTTGCCGCGCCTGTTTTTGACCACACCGGCAGGGTTGTTGCGGCGATCAGCATCTCTGGCCTGATTGTGCACATTCCAGAATCCAGGTTGGATGCAGTTGTTGCGGCAGTTAGATCCCGAGCCTTACAGGTTTCCAGAAAAATGGGCTACACAGGCAGCTAAATCAGCATCTAATTAATTTGAATTTGAATCTGAGAGATACTGGACATCATGAGCTAAGCACGCTTAGTGCTTAGCTCCTTTTTGTCAAACAATTGTTGGATCTTTACCTTAGGAATTCTCATACTCAGTAATCCTGTCAACCTTTGGTTTGCTACGGCTGGCGGGATCATACGTGTTCTGCAGGTATTCCTTAACCAAGCACTTTGCCAATTCAACGCCAGTAACCTGTGCGCCTAGAGCGATAAGATTGGCATTGTTGCTCAACTGTGCCCTTTGTGCTTGATAGACGTCGTTGACAAGCGCACAATAGGCGCCTTTCACTTTATTGGCAGAGATGCTTACACCGATTCCGGTTCCGCAAATAACAATGCCGCGATCAAACTCTTGCCGCACAACTGCCTCAGCAACATCAAAAGCGACATTTGCGTATATTGGGTCGTCTGAGCCAAAATCCTTGACCTCATGCCCAAGTTTTTGAACGTAATCAATAATTACTTTTTTTAGCTCTGCGGCATTTGGGTCACAACCTATCGCAATCTTCATTTTTCCTCCAAGTATTGTTATTTACTGCCAAGAATATAGGATAACATCTTTTCGTCTTATTTTTTCCTTCAAGGTTTAGCCTTGTCGTAGGTTTTGAGATTGAAATCATCTTTATTAATAGAATCCCGTTGTATATAATTCTGAACTCTCAAATCAAGACTGCCAATCGACTTAAAATACTGAATGAATGAAAAAGTGAGCCTTAAATAATATTTTTTCTTGGCAAAAACCCGAATATAACAATCCCTTCCAGAAAATTAAAATCAAGAAGAATCACAATTGAAATGAAGTGTTTTACTCAATCCATTTGAGACAATTGTTGACGGTTGATGATATTGACCAAACCGTTACATACACGACTATTAAGCGATATCAAATTCCTTTAATGCTTTTCCTTTTTCCTTATTTGAAGTGCATGTTATTGTCATACGGCAGGGTTCGTCAATTCCATCTGCGATTGTTGTTGGGAACTCAATGTCACAATTCACAAACGGTTCCACGATGGCAAAGTCACATAATCCGATCATCTCTCTGCAGAAAGACTTTACCTCTTCTGGGCTGGCACCTAATTCTTTAATAGCTTCCACGTGAGGGCAAGCTCTGAAGTGCTTAACCGATTTATCATCTTCGAGTTGAATTATCTCCTGGTCGAAAACCAACATGCCACCTTTACTTGTTTGCCCAATAATGGCTTCCTTGGGTCCCACGTTTTCTGCTCCATACTTCTCAGCAATTTTTTGGCCTTGATAAAAGCCAAAATCCCAGGAGCCTTCCCTAATGACGCGTTTGGCATCAACTTCAGGATAGAGCTCTTGAAGCTTCTTATAAATGAACCAAACTTGCCGTGATCGATCCATGTATGCCGACTTTATTGCAGCTTTAAATTCTTCCTGGCTGATCGGCTTGCCAAAGTTCAAGCTATCAGTAAATTCAGTAATGTCTTTTTTGCTCATTTTTATTCTCCAATTGTCGTTTATTTTTGGGTAGGAAGAGGATTTCCAAGATTTCAATTAAGTTGGATTTCTAATTTTCCTAAGTTATGTCCATTTTTCAGCCATTCTAATCGTATAAGATATAATACCATCAGTAAACTCAGGATGTTCAATTCTGTGAAAATATCAAAGGAGAATTATGAAAAAAGTACTAACCCTATGTCTTTGTGCATTAACCGCACTCGTCATCCTTGCAGGATGCGCAGCGCCAGCTCCTGTTGCTACGCAAGCTCCAGCTGCAGAGC
>CAYMNM010000123.1:0-5229 GCA_964391795.1 uncultured Anaerolineaceae bacterium
ATGGGAAGTACTCAAATTGGGTACTGGCGAGAATTTTGCCTTGATAGGGGTATTTTCCCATTAAGAGGTTTAGGAAAGTGGTCTTGCCGCGTCCGTTGCGGCCTACAAAACCCAGCTTCCAATCCGTATCCATTTGAAAACTGATGTTCTCAAAAACGTTGGTAAAACTACCTTCGTACCCAAAGCTGAGATTGCTCACCTGTATGATTGACATTTTCGCTCATCTTAAATTTGCTGGCAAAGCAAGATTAAGTTTACGGCAGATTTACAGCAGTTCAACAAAATTGATTTGAGTTCAATAAGCAAAAAGGCAGCTTGGGCTGCCTTTTTGCGTGTTATTTGTCGAAACTTAGCATTCGCTGTGGCCGCAGGTGTAGCACTTGCGGCAGCCTTCTTCGTTGATTAAAGTGGCCTGGCCGCATTCCGGGCAGAGCTCCCCAATGGGGTGCGCTTTGGGCCCCTCAACAGGCAACGGTATTTGCGCTTGCAGCGGGGTGGGCTCTTCGGGTATGTCCATTGCGCTGGCGGTAGGGGCTTCCTTCTCCCAATGCTGCTGGTACAGGTATTCATCCAGGGCTTTGGCAATGCCATCGGGCAGTGAGCGCACCCGGTTGGGTCCAAAGCCAAGCGAGCGGCCGCCGCCGATACCGGCCAACTGCTCCATGACAATCTTTAGCCGCTGGCGCGGTTCGACAGGCGAAGCGATGCGCAGGTTATAAGAAATCAACCGGCCGAGTGCTTCACTATGAGCAGCAGTTTCTGACCCTGCCTTAGCGGTGTTGATAAAGACCTCAAACGGCTGGTTGCCCCCATTTTCATTGATGGTCACAAAAGCTTTGCCCAAAGGAGTCTCGATGGAGTAGGTATAGCCATGCAAAATGCGCGGGCGCGGTTTCTTGGTGTCTTTCCAGAAGCGCGGTGTGCTTTCATCCTCACCAAAGATCTTGATCGTTTCAGTGGCAGCTGGCGCGGCTGAGGTCTCCTTGCCTTGCTTGGTGGCATTGGTTTCCAACACCACGGACTCGCGGGAGCCCGTAATGTACACGGTAATTCCCTTGCAGCCCAATTTCCAGGCCATCATGAAGGCTTTGGCTACATCTTCTTCGATCGTACCAGCCGGGAAGTTGATGGTTTTGCTCAGGCTATTATCAACAAAACGCTGCAGAGCGGCCTGGATCTGGATGTGTTCTTCAGCACTGATATCCGCCGAAACCACGAAGACGTTGCGCATAGGCGCAGGCAGGTCCATCACTCCCTGGCAGGAGCCATTGCTGATCACCCTCTTTATGATGTCTTTTTTGATTTCTTCAGACAAATCTGTAGCATCCAGTGCTTGTTGGAAAGATGGGCTGACGTAATTCAGCTCCAGGTCTTTCCCGTTGTCGTTGACATGGCGTACGTAGGCCAGTGCGAATACTGGCTCGCAACCGTAACCTTCACAGCCAGCCACAGTCCCGATGGTTCCGGTTGGCGCGATGGTGGTTTGGGCGGCATTGCGCAAGCCATGCGCACGGATGCCTGCAATAATGGAGTCCCAATTCACTTCAGGGCGTTGCCAATTACGGCTGTAGGGTTCCAACGGGGTAGGTGGCACCCACTTGAGATGTTCCGGGTCGTAGATGGAGCCTTTTATGGCCGGGAAGGCCCCGAGTTGCTTAGCCCGTTCAACGCTGGTTTGCATACAGATGTAACGCACAAATTCCATTACCTGGCCGCAGAATTCCAGCGATTCAGGTGAACCGTAGCGTACGCCACAGTGGTACATGAGGTCTGCCAGGCCCATGATTCCCAGGCCGATGCGCCGGGCTTTCAATGCAGCTTCACGCAGTTGGGGAACGGCTGGAACATAGGCATTCTTATCCACCACATGGTCCAGGAAGATGGTGGCCAGGCGCGTGGTTTCAGCTAGTTTTTGCCAATCCACGCTGCCATTGGGGCCTAGGTGTTCCGCCAGGTTAATGGAACCCAGGCAACAGTTCTCGTATGGGCCCAACCATTGTTCCCCGCAAGGGTTGGTCGCTTCGAGATCGTAAAGGTGCGGTACCGGATTTCCGCGGTTGGCTGCGTCGAGGAACAGTGCGCCGGGCTCACCGTTGTGATGGGCTTGTGAAACGAACTCATTGAAAAGTTGACGCGCGCTGACCGATTTGATGGTCTTGATGGGTATACCTTTGCGTTCTGCTGCTTCCAGTGTGCCGTTAAAGCCTTTGTACTCAAGGGCGTGCACATCCGGGAAGCGCAGGTCCCAAAGCGTATCATCTTCAACTGCTTTCATAAAAGCATCTGTAATTCCCAGGGAAATGTTGAAATTAGTAATGGCATATTCGTTGGTTTTGCAATGGATAAATTCTTCAATATCCGGATGGTCCACGCGTAGAACGCCCATATTCGCCCCGCGCCGGGTGCCACCCTGTGCAATCTCGCCGAAGGCGTGATCATATACCTTTAAAAAGCCAACTGGTCCAGTAGCTTCACCAGAGGAAGTGTTCACCCGTGAACCCTTTGGGCGCAGACGTGAGAAATTGAAACCGTTGCCGCCGCCGGTCTGCTGGATAAGCGCGGCGTTACGCAGTGTACTGAAAATGCCGTCCTCCGCCCGGCCCATATCGTCGGAGACCGGTAGCACAAAACAGGCCGCTAATTGGCCAAGGGGTGTACCAGCACCAGTGAAGGTTGGAGAATTTGGGAAAAAAGCCTTTGAAATCAAGATACGATAAAAATCTCTGGCCAGGGCGGTTTTATCCGTTCCGACGTTTTCAACGTCAGCCACGTGCCAGGCAATCCGCCAGAACATTTCTTCAATGCTTTCGACTGGTTTACCATCCTGGCCCCGGCGCAGATAACGCTTGTTTAGAATTTGACGTGAATTTTCAGAAAGCTGGATTAACGGTAAATCAGAGGGTATTTTGGGGGTGGGCAATAAGCCCGATCTTGATTTGTTCTCGGTCATAGTTTTTTTCCTTTGGGGAATTAATTCTTTTCTTCTTCAGAAAGCAGGTGATCGACTTCCCCACGAATGGCATGCAAGTCGTCCATTCTTAAGTAAACGATCGCGTAACGGATGTATGCAATATGGTCCAATTCTTTCAAACCCTTAACTGCCAGGTCGCCAACCACGCGGGAGTTTATCTCTGAGCGGCCGCGTTTTTGTAGGTCGGCTTCAATTTGGTTAACCAAGGTTTCAAGTGCCTGACCTGAAACTGGCCGCTTGGCACAAGCAATGCGCAGGCCACCCATCAGTTTTTCACGTGAGAATTCTTCGCGTGTGCCGTCACGTTTGACAATCAGGGGGGTTGTCAGAATGATGCGCTCGTAAGTACTGAAGCGTTGATGGCAGGCATTGCATTCCCGCCGCCTGCGGATACCGCCCTGGGAATCATGCGTTGTATCGATAACGCTTGATTCTTCAGTTTGGCAGTAGGGGCACTTCATGATCTTCTCCGTTGTGTTACCCCCATGGGTGGGGGTTGGTTCTAATTTGAACCAAATATATGGTGAAAGAATTTTAGCACACGAGCTAAATAAGGCAATGTAAATACGCTTTTGATTTCTTAAAAGTGAGCTTTCTTTAAGGTTAATATTTTCTCATTCAAATCGTGAGAATAGCTTAGAGAACTTGTGTTTACCATTCCTGATTTTCAAGGTCTTTCAACCAAAGCGATCGTTGATTTGCGCGTAGAGAAACCAGGATCTTATTTGGTGTCATTCCGTTTCCAAGGTTAACAAATTTGGATATATGCTAAAACCAGCATGCAACGTGCTGAAAAAGCAGTTCTGGTTGAAAAAGAAAGATTTTTATGGGGTAATTAAACGAAAAGATGAATCTCGAAAGTGGTTGGCAAAAAAAGCGGCAAATTACATGCCACCTTGATCAACAAATAAGGTTAGGTCTCACCCTTCCATCTGCGGACGGAAGGGTGAGTAAATTAACAAGCAAAAGGAGTTTGCTGTACTAACGGCTGACGCGTTGGTTCATCTGGCGCCGCAGGAAAGCTGGCATAGCCAGATCGTTCACGTCGGCAACAGCCATAACTTCTTCGACGGGTTTTTCTGCCTGGCGCATGACCGGTTGCTGGCCTTGAGCCCGATAGTTTTCCCGATTATTGTTTTGGCGTGAACCAAGCATACTGAAAGCATCCAAAATATTCACTTGCTTCTCTGCTTCCACCTGCTGCTCGGCTTCGTTGTCAAAACCTGTCGCGATTACAGTAATCCGGATGGCATCGCCCATGTTTTCATCGATGACAGCGCCAAAGATGAGGTTTACGTCTGGATGGGCGGTTTCCTTGATAATTTGAGCAGCCTGGTTGACCTCAAAGAGCGACATATTTGGGCCGCCGGTGACGTTGAATAGGATACCCTTGGCACCGTTGATGGTCACGTCCAGCAATTGATTGCTAATCGCCTGCTGGGCTGCAATACGGGCCCGGTCTTCACCCTTTGCCTGGCCAACTGCCATGAGTGCAGCGCCACCCTGACGCATGATGGTTTTAACATCAGCAAAGTCAAGATTGATCAAGCCTGGGATGGTAATAAGTTCTGAGATGCCCTGAATGCCCTGGCGCAGCACATCGTCGGCCAGGCCAAAAGCATCCTGGATGCCAATATTTTTTGTAACCATCGAAAGAAGACGGTCATTGGGGATAATAATGAGAGTGTCGGCAAATTGCTTGAGTTCGCGGGCGCCCTGGTCAGCTGCTGCTGCCCGATGGGAACCTTCAAAAGCGAAGGGGCGGGTGACTACGCCAATAGTCAAAGCGCCAACTTCGTGAGCAATGCCGGCTACTATGGGGGCTGCACCAGTTCCGGTGCCGCCGCCTAAACCTGCAGTGATGAAGACCATGTCGCTGCCCTTGAGCACTTCGTAGAGCTCATCGGCTGATTCTTCTGCTGCTGATTTGCCTTTGCTGGGGTCTGAGCCAGCGCCGAGACCGTGGGTGCACTTGTCGCCGATGCGTACACGGGTGGGGGCGTTGGATTTGAGCAAAGCCTGGGCGTCTGTATTGACTGCGATGAATTCGATACCCTGAAGACCTTCGGCAATCATCCGGTTGACCGCATTGCAACCGCCGCCGCCTACGCCTACTACTTTGATCCTTGCAAATGATTCTGTTGTTCTGTTTTCCATTTTATTTCTCCTTGTTTTTGCTTGTTATTTTTTTATGGCAGTAATTTTCCGAATGCCTTCCGCAACTTCTCCGCAGTAGTTGCAGGGCGTTTAGACTTTTT
>CAYMNM010000124.1:0-5212 GCA_964391795.1 uncultured Anaerolineaceae bacterium
ACTAAATAGATTTTACTTTATTCTACGCGCAACACAGACGAGTCATACCCGCTTGGGCAAAACCAGGTTGAATCAAGTTATAATTACCAGCTATCTGAACGAAGGAAAGCATATGCAACCAATATCACTCACAGGCATCAAGCCCACCGGTAGCGTGCACATCGGCAACTATTTTGGCATGTACAAACCAGCCATCGAACTGACCCAAAAATACCTGGGTATTTATTTCATGGCGGACCTGCACGCTCTCAACTCCATCCAGAGCCCCAAAGAACTGCATGACCTCATCCACGAAGCTGCCTGCGGCTGGCTGGCGCTGGGTCTTGACCCCGAGAAAAGCATCTTCTTCCGGCAGTCAAGCATCCCGGAGATTCCGGAGCTTACCTCTTACCTCACCAACGTGACGCCCAAAGGCCTTATGAACCGCGCCCACGCCTACAAAGCCTCGGTGGACCGAAACGTTGAACTCAATCGCGACCCAGATGATGGCATCAACATGGGCCTCTTCAATTACCCCATCCTCATGGCTGCGGATATTCTGATGTACGGCTCCGACGTGGTGCCTGTGGGGTTGGATCAAAAGCAGCACATCGAAATCACTGTCGACATCGCCGAGAATTTCAATCGCATTTACGGTAAAACCTTTAAAATTCCTGCCGGTCATATCGACGAATCAGTTGCCTCCATTCCAGGCACGGATGGTCGCAAAATGAGCAAGAGTTATGGCAACGTCATCTCCATTTTTGCCCCTGAAAAAGAAGTGCGCAAGTCCATCATGCGCATCGTCACCGATAGTAAAACGCCCGATGAGCCTAAAGATCCAAATACCTGTAACCTCTTCCAGATCTATAAGTTCTTCGCCCCCAAGCCCCGGCTGGAAGAAGTGCGCCAGGCTTACCTGAACGGCGGCCAGGCCTATGGCACGTTGAAAGCAGAACTTGCTGACCTCATTCTGGCCTATTTTGCCGATGCCCGCATCAAATTTGCTGATCTAATAAATGACCGTCCTTACGTGGATAGCCTACTCAGAACCGGTGGTAAAAAAGCACGCGAACTAGCCATCCCCATCATTGAGCGCGTCCGCAAAGCCGTTGGAACGGCTTATTAATGTCAGAACCTTATCCGGAAACGAGCACTGCAGCCAAACTGCCTTCCGCGGAGCGTACCAAACTCTCCAACCGGGCAATGAACCTGGCTTTGGGTACCAATATCCTGCTTGCCATCCTCAAAACTGGCATTGGCATTGTGGGTCATTCCCAGGCTTTGTTGGCTGACGGAATCAATTCCACTTCGGATGTGGTCTATAATGTTGTGGTCTCCATTTTTGTGCGCAGAGCCCACAAACCAGCCGATGACGAACACCCTTATGGCCACACCCAACTTGAATCAGTTGGCGCATTGGTTATCGGCGCTTTCATCATCACAACTGCCCTCACCATTTTTTGGCGAGCCGTAAACTCTCTTTTCGATTTTTTCACCAGCAGTGCTTCGCCAGCGGAAATTTCTCCCCTCACCCTATATATCGCGCTTTTCACTGTTGTCCTAAAGATTTTCCTTTCACTTTATACCAAAAAACTTGGTGAGCGCACTCAAAACCCATCTATTATCGCCATCGGCCAGGATCATGGCAATGACATCCTATCGGCTTCCGCGGTGGTAATTGGTATCATTCTTGGTCGCATGGGCATCCTCTGGATGGACGCCCTGGCAGGCGCCTTGGTGGCCATCTTCATCGCCAGGACAGGGTTCAACATCCTGCGCGAATCGACAGATGACCTGATGGATACCGTACCTGGTAAAGCGCTGCGCCAGCAAGTTGAGCATCTGCTTGCTGAAGTCCCCGGCATCCAGGAAATTGATGAAATGCAAGCCCATCGCTTTGGGCAGTATCTGGTTATCAATATTGCCATTTTCGTAGATGGAACACTCAGTGTTGATGAGGGCGATGCCATCGCCGACGAGGTCGAACACAAAGTTATTGAGAATGTGGATTATGTGCGCGCAGTGCACGTCCACTTTCATTCGCGCAAGTAATACTTAATAACAGCATATAACCTGAATATTTGGCATTCTCACTTTGCCAATGTATATTTAGACAGATAACTACTCAGGAGGAATAATGAACAATTTTCGCTACTACAACCCCACCACCATTTTCTTTGGCAAAGGTACCATTGCCAAGCTTGCTGAACTGGTAAATAAAAAACATAAAGTTCTCTTGCTATACGGTGGCGGTTCCATCAAAAAGAATGGGGTCTATGACCAGGTGATGAAAGCCTTGGGCAAGAGAAAAGTGCTTGAGTTTGGAGGCATTGAAGCCAATCCGGATTACGCAACCCTCATGAAAGCAGTAGAAATCGTCCGGAATAAGGATGTGGACTTCATGCTGGCTGTGGGCGGTGGCTCGGTGATAGATGGCACGAAATTTATCTCACTGGCCTCCAAGTATGATGGTAACCCCTGGCATATCCTTACCAAAGACGCAGCCAAAGATTGCACGCAGGCCGTGCCTTTTGGGACTGTGCTTACACTACCTGCAACCGCTTCTGAGTTTAATAAGAACAGCGTCATCTCCAGGCGTGAAAAGAAGGTGAAATTTTCATTCGGTAGCGACCTGGTTTTTCCAAAATTCTCCATCCTTGACCCCGAGACTACTTATTCCCTGCCGACCAAACAGGTTCGCAATGGTCTGGTAGATGCTTTCGTACACGTTATGGAACAATATATGACCTATCCTGTAGGCGGGATTGTGCAGGATCGTCAGGCTGAGGCAATATTGCTGGCACTGATCGAAACTGCCTCCGCGGCAATGCAGACAAATCCCGTCTCCTATGATGGGCGTGCCAATTACATGTGGGCTGCCAGCAACGCCCTCAACACCCTCATTGGCGCCGGCGTTCCGCAAGACTGGGCAACGCATAGTATCGGCCATGAACTCACCGCTTTGTACGGTCTGGACCACGCGGAGACTTTAGCCGCCGTCTTGCCATGGCTACTCTGGTACAAACGCGACCAAAAACAAGCCAAGCTTTTGCAATATGGCCAGCGTGTCTTTGGTATCAATGAGGGCACCCAGACCGAACGGGTAGACCGCACGATCGAGGCTACATCTCAATTCTTCCATAGCCTGGGCATGCCCACTACCTTGAGTGCTTACAAGATTGATGCTGAAGATGCCGCCAGTATCGTCAACCGCCGCCTCAGCAAACGGGATTGGAAAGCTGGCGAACACGGGGATATCAGCCCTGAAGACGCCGCTAACATTTTACGCCTTAGCCGTTAAGCCACGGAAAACAAATATTGAAGTCAAGCTGGCTCGATTGGGCCAGCTTTTGATTCTCCAATCCAATTTTGACGATTCATGCCACTAATGTGTTAATATGGATAAAATTTATTCAGACCTCCAGAAGGCAAATATTAATGGATTTCATTCAAGAACTAATAAACAATCCAGCTTTACTCATCACGGTAATTCTCACCACCGGAGTCATCCTGGTAAATGGTTGGACTGATGCTCCAAACGCGATTGCCACCTGCATTTCCACCCGGGCAATTAAACCCAAAAATGCCATTCTAATGGCAGCTGGGTTTAATTTTTTGGGTGTTTTCGTGATGACCCTGATCAACAAAAATGTGGCCTTCACAATATCAAATATGGTAGATTTTGGCACCGACGCCCAGGCCAGCACCATCGCGCTTTGTGCAGCTCTCTTTGCCATTGTGCTCTGGGCTACTGGCGCGTGGTATTTTGGTATTCCCACTTCTGAAAGCCACGCCTTGATTGCGGGGCTCACTGGGGCAGCAATCGGTTTTCACGGCAGCTTCCAGGGTGTCAGCGGTGAACAATGGATGAAAGTGGTGTATGGTTTGCTGCTTTCCACTTTTTTAGGCTTTTTTCTTGGTTGGGCTATCGTCAAACTAGTTGAAGCTTTATTCAGAAATCAATCACGGCGTAAGACGACCAAAATTTTTAGGAATGCTCAAATTGCCGGCGCTGCAGCCATGGCGTTCATGCACGGCGCTCAGGACGGGCAAAAATTCATGGGCGTATTCCTGATTGGCATGTTTGTTGCCAAAGGGCAGCCCACACCCGACACGTTTGCTATCCCCATCTGGTTGATGCTTTTTGTCTCAGCCGTTATGGGTTTAGGAACCTCAATTGGAGGTTATCGCATTATAAAAGCGGTTGGCCTGGACATGGTTAAACTGGAGACCTACCAGGGCTTCAGTGCGGATATTGCCGCGGCCCTTTCAATGTTGGCTGCCACCCTGCTTAAAGGCCTGCCAGTTTCAAGCACTCATACAAAAAGCACAGCCATCATGGGGGTGGGTGCTGCCAAAAGACTCAGTTCAGTTAATTGGAGTATCGTGCGTGAGATGGTACTCACTTGGGTGCTCACTTTCCCAGGTTGCGCGTTAATCGGTTATTTGGTCACCCGTTTGTTTTTGACCATCTTTATCAAGTAAGGAGCTCTTATGCCAAAGAATAAGAAGAAGAACAATTATTTTAAAATGTTCGTGGATATCGCTGAGGATGCTATCAATGCCGCCCAGCACCTCGAAAAGACTGTAAAAGACTTCAACCCTGCTAAAGCCGAGAAAATGGCCAAGTCCATGCACGAAATTGAACACGGTGCCGACTTAAAAAAACACGAGCTGATGAAAAATCTGGGCGATGAGTTCATGACCCCCATTGAAAGAGAGGATATCGTTACACTTTCCTTGGAATTGGATGATGTGCTGGATTACATCGAAGAAATCTTCCAGCTCTTCTTTATGTTCAACATCCAGGAGATGCGCCCTCAGGCTATTGATTTTGCAGAGTTGATTGTTCGCAGCACTACGGCCATGAAAGTCTGCTTTGAAGAATTCCATAATTTCCGCCGTTCCAAAACAATTGGCGAAAAGATAATCGAAGTCAACGTGGTAGAAGAACTTGCCGATGTGCTCTTCATCAAAGCCATGCGCGAGCTTTACACCAAGGAAAGTGATCCAATTAAGCTCAATGCCTGGGGAATTATTTTTGACAAACTTGAAAAAACATGCGACCGTTGCGAGCATGTGGCTGATACAATAGAATCAGTCATCATGAAAAATACCTAAGAACGTTTGCACTATAAGCCTCGAAGTTGAAGCTTCGAGGCTTTTTTATTTTAAAGGTTGGAATCTGGGCTTCCCAAGGGGGAATTGGCAACCTTGCCTTCGGTATACA
>CAYMNM010000125.1:0-5194 GCA_964391795.1 uncultured Anaerolineaceae bacterium
GCGGCAAGAAGGATATTTTGGGTGGCCGCGGAACAATCCTGCACCCAAAAATTCTCCGCCACCAGGCGTTTGGCAGTGCCCAGGTCACCGCAGACAACAATGGCAAGCGGAGCTACCATCTTACCGAAAGGCAAAACTTTGCGCAGTTCTTTAAGCAGGCTCTCTTCTTGTACAACCACAAAGTGCCAGGGTTGCATGTTGATGGCGCTGGGCGCGGCCATGGCAGCTTCAAGAAGGTCTCGCGTCATCTCATCACTGACTGGTTCAGAAGTGAACTTACGGATGCTGCGGCGTTTGAAGATGAAATCAAGGTTTGGGTTCAATATCTACCTCCAAAAAACTGAGTAATGCCGCCCCAAGCGCGAGCGGGTTTTCGAGCATGGGCATGTGGCCAACACTGGGGAGGGCAAGTTTGTGACCGCGGATTGCCAGATTGCCAGCCTCAAGAGCAACCGATACTGAAGAAATCTGGTCTTCAGCCCCAGCAATGGCCAGGATTGGCATTTCCAATTTGGAAATGAGCTCTTGGCGGTCGGGACGATTGGCAATGGCTACCAGGATATTTGAGAGCCCTGGCGCACAAATACTTTCCATCTGAATTCGTAATTGACTGACAAGCCGCGGGTCTTTAGTTAGCCGAGATGCCATTGTAGCAGCAAAAGCGGGTATACCCCCATTCAGTACTCTTTGGGCATCCTCCAGCCGCCTTTTTCGCTTATCAGGAGCATCGGCACGTACGTTGGAAGTGACCAAGACAAGAGAAGCCAGGCGTTGGGGATAGCGCGCGGCAAAGTTGAGGGCAATGTAACCGCCCATGGAGTGGCCAACCAGACAGACCTTGTCCAATCCGAGGGCGTCCAACATGGCCAGCAAATCATCCGCAATTTGACTTAGCGTAGCATCAGCCTGACCCAATGAAGTGCTTCCATGCCCGCGCAGGTCTGGGGCAATAAAACGTGCCTGGTTTGAAAAGGCTTCGATAACCGGGTTCCAGATGTTTTTTTCCAGTGCCAAACCGTGCAGTAGTACAATCGGCCTACCACCGCCAGAATCAGTAAAACTCATTTCGAGATCCCTAAGACGCATCAGGCTTCTCCCCACGGGCTCCATCAATAAACGCCTCGCAGAAGGCATAGGCTTCCTGCTCGGTGTTTACCAATCCTTCAGCCTGGGCTTCACGCAGATTGGAGAGAATCTGACCAAGCAAGGGGCCGGGCTGCAGCGAGAACACCCGCATTAGATCGTCGCCATCCAGTAATTTTGGCGGACAGATAATTTCGCTCTGTTTGGAATACCAGGCATCGACTAATTGGACAGAAAGTTCCAACTCGCGCGGCCACCTGATTGGATCCATAGCCTCCTCATGAGCCGCCAGCATATCTGCCAGCGAAAGCAAGGCTAAATCCACACCGAAGGGGGCCAGTTCCTGGTAGTAGCGGTAGATTGAACGCCTGCTGAGCGGTTCTGGCCCTTTGGCCAAAAAATGGATACGCATGTGCTGGGCAACCATCAACTGCAGATATTTGGCTTCATCCAAACCAAAGAACAAAGCCTCGCTTAGCCCAGCAATCATGGCACTGCCTTTATTTGGGTGCTCACGGAAGTGTATCCGCCCGTCTGGGTGTGATGCTTTGCTGGCTGCTTTGCCAGCATCGTGGTAAAGAGCTGCCAGCAGTAAAAGCAAAACGCGCTTGCGCCCTGCCTGCAATGGCGTGTTGAGATCCTTGCAGATTTGGGCTTGGAGCGGTTTGAAAGCTTCTAAGGTCTTTTGAAGATGCCCACCCGTCAGGTCGCGCGAGGGGTTTGGGTTAAAACCTGTAGCCAGACTTTCGACGTAGAGGATTACCTGAAGGGTGTGCTCCCAAAGGTCGTGCACGTGAGGTGGAAAGCGTTCAAATGTCAAAACATCACGAATATCAGGAAAGACAGATTCCATCAATCCCACCTCGCGCATCAGGCGTAATGATTGTGAAAAATCAGGAATTTCGAGCAATTTTAGCAGTTCGTCCCTTATGCGCTCACCGCTCACCGCCGCCATTCCAGCGGCTCCCTGGGAAATCAATTGTAAGGTTTGTTCATCAGGTTTGAGCATGAACTTGCGCATCATTCGGATACTTCGGAAGGCGCGCAGCGGATCAAGCAAGATTGAATCTGGACTGGCTACGCGCAACACCTTTGAATTCAAGGCTTCTTTACCGTTTAATGGATCAATAAGGGACTGCGGATCTGAGAGTGATAATGCCATGGCGTTGACTGTGTAATCGCGATTTCGCAGGTCTTCTTCCAGGGTTGCGCCTGTGAAACTGACAAAATCCAGAATACGTTCTTCAGGTTTACCAGCATTCAAAAGCACCCGAGCGGTTTGCCGGGCATCATCCAGCGCGTACCAAACCCCATGCAGGGATTTTTTTACCGTTTTAGCCAGGGCAATTGAACCCGTAGGCAAAACAAAATCAAGATCCTTGGGATTTTGACCAAGTAAAAGGTCACGGACGGCCCCACCTACCAGGTATACTGGCTGGTCACCTGCCAGGGCCTGAATATTTTTTAATAGGTCTAAATGCCCGCGCTCAATGGTGGGGATCATACTTGGAAAGGTCCACCGCGCCAATGAATGGCAGGTTGCGGTAGTACTCGTCGATATCCAATCCGTAACCAAAGACAAACTGGTTTTCTATGGGGAAGCCGACATAGCGAATGGGCACATCGATTTCGCGCCGCTCAAACTTGTCGAGCAGGGTGCAGATGTAGAGAGATGCTGGATTGCGCGTTTCGAGGAGTTCTACCACCGAGGCCAGAGTGTAGCCGCTGTCGATGATATCTTCAACAATCAAGACATGCCGATCCTTGATGTTGGTATTCAGGTCGAGCGTGATGCGCACGTTCCCAGTGGATTCACGCGCCCCAACGCCATAAGAGGAAACGGCCATAAATTCGACATTTACCGGGCAGGTAATGTGTTTGAGCAGGTCAGACATAAACATAACCCCGCCGCGCAAGATGCAGATAATCAGGATTTCTTTGTCTGCATAATCGGAGCTGATTTCCTTGCCAAGTTCGGCAATCCGTTCTTGCAAGCGATGTTCAGGGATTACCACATTCTGGATAAAGTCATGCCAATCTTGCATCTTACCTCCGGTTTCTATTTTTCAGTCACGAGGGACATCGTGACAACGTCGGCAGCGGGCTTCGTACATATTGGATGCGCCAACGACAACGATGGGTTCATTATAATGGGCAGGCCTGCCATCAATCAAACGCTGTGTACGGGTGGCTGGTTCGCCGCAGACCATACAAATGGCACTGAGCTTATCCACCTTGTCGGCCTTGGCAATCATGACCGGCATGCAGCCGAAAGGCTCGCCACGAAAATCAGTATCGAGGCCGGTGACGATAACGCGCAGACCACGATCAGCCAAATGATTGGCAACATCGACAATTGCCGCGTCGAAAAACTGAGCTTCGTCTATACCGATGACGGTCGCTTCGGGGTTGAGTTGTTCAAGCAATTCCGCCGAGTTGGTAATTGGCAGAGCCTCAATATCGGAGCCAGCATGGGAAGTGACTTTGCTATAAGCGTAACGGTCGTCTATAACCGGTTTGAAGACCTGAATTTTCTGTTTGGCAATGGTCGCGCGGCGTAAGCGGCGGATGAGTTCTTCCGTCTTTCCACAGAACATTGAGCCTGTTATCACCTCAAGGCTACCCATTTGCTGACCCATAATCGCGTTCCTCCAATAATAAAAATAAACACAATAAATTTGGCTTTCAACCGGCTATTCGCGGTATGAAAGCAAAAAAGTTGACCTCAAAAAAAAACAGGCAGGAATAACCTGCCTGTCAATTTTATCTGATAAAGCGAATATCAGAGACTAAATTTCAATTTCTTGTGCTGCAGCGGGCAGTTCGTAACCCAGCTGCCGGAGCTGTTTCTTGAGGTCGATGAGCGATTTGCGGCCAAAACCTTCAACTTCGAGGAGGGCTTTTTCGCCGCCCTCAAGTTTGGTCATGACATCGGCAACGGTGAGGATGCCGGCATTCTGCAAAGCTTCCATTGATTTGGCGGCCAATTTGAAATCGGTAACCGGGCGGGCAAGGGAAGTTTTGGAGGCTTCTGCATTTTTCTTGTCGGTAACGTAATCCTGACGAACCTGCAGACGCTTGTAGAAGCGGTCAACCTGACCTTCGCGGTCAAGAATTCTGGCTTGCTGGCCGGTGTAGAAAGGATGGCAATTCGAGCAAACTTCAGTGCGGATCTCGGGAAGGGTGGAGCCAGTTTCCCAGGTGGAGCCGCAGGAAGCGCAAGATACTTTAGCGTTTGGATAGTACTTGGGTTGGATCTTGGTTTTCATGCTTACCTCTTAGCCCTTCTTGACTTCTTTGGCCTTGGGGGCTTTTTGATCTGTAGCCTTGCCGGTTTTCACATCCGTGGAAACCTTGGGGGCTTTTTCTTTCTTGGGCTTTGCGTCTTCACGATCGCGGCGTGCCTTGGCACGGGCGAGTTCAAGCGCGATGCGAGCTTGCTTGGTTTCTTCCGTTTCAACAACATGGACTTTTTTCTGTCCACCGGGAAGTGTCTCGAAGGTTACTGCACCCTGGGTTACGGCAAAGATGGTGTAATCACGGCCCATGCCAACGCCCAAACCGGGGCGCACTTTGGTACCGTGCTGCCGGACGATGATATTACCGGAAATGACCTGTTGGCCGCCGTATTTTTTGATGCCCAAGCGCTGGGAAGCGCTATCACGACCGTTGCGGGATGACCCGCCGCCTTTTTTATGAGCCATATTAGTTCTCCGCCTTTTCTGTCTTAGCAGACTTGATCGAGTTGACCATCAATAAGGTATATTGTTGGCGATGGCCAGCACGGCGACGGTAGTTGATCTTCGGTTTGTATTTGAAAACGAAAATTTTCTCGCCTTTGACCATTCTCATAGCACTGGTCGCGAGACTGGCACCCTTGATATAAGGGGCACCAACAGTCACATCATCACCATCTACAAGTAAAAGGACCTTATCGAGGATTACTTCTTCGCCGGAATTCACGGGCAGAAGGTCAACAGAAAGCGCTTTACCTTCTTCGGCACGGTATTGTTTACCGCCCGCTTCAATGATTGCATATTTCATTTATCTCTCCAATCTTTGCTTTGCCGCACACCGCGCGTGCAACCGCTCGGCTGCGGGAAAGTTGGTC